>CAXHYW010000007.1:0-21424 GCA_964021475.1 uncultured Desulfobacteraceae bacterium
ACGATTTCTTCCACTTCAAAATGATTTTCAACGTATTTGTAATATGCGCTTGCCTTGGAATTGTGTGGCTAGTGCCCTGAAGGGGCAGGCACACAAGATCAAGATTGCGTCCATGGGCATAGGTTTCAAACCCCAGGCACAATTTAGGATCCTTTTCCCCCCTCCGGGCCAGGAGCAACGGGGCGGAGACAATGCCCCAGGAAATTTTTTGATTTACTACAACAGAATTTGTCTGAATTGTTATATTTATCAACTGAATTATAAAATTGATTGACATATAGTCCGACATCGGACTATATGTGTTTTATGCGAAATGAACCTGAAATGATAATTCATCTGATTGGCCGTCTCCGTGAAAAAGCGAATCGCTTTATAACAGCAGAGCTTGAAAGAAGATCGATGGGTGGTTTAAAGCCTGTTCATGGTGATGTTCTCTTTGCCTTATTCAAATACGGTAACCTTTCCATGAAACAGATTGCTGAAATTGTTGACAGAAAAAAATCGACAGTGACAACTTTGGTTGAGAAAATTATCAAAGCCGGTTATGCCGAGAAAAATATCGATGATAATGATAATCGGTTTTTTATTATATCTCTGACCGATAAGGGCAGAGGCTTGAAGGATGATCTTATCGACATTTCTGACAAAATGATTAAAAAGGTTTATAAGGATATGCCGACTGAAGAAAGGGTGCAGCTTGTCAGTAGCCTGGCTAAGCTAAATGATAACTGGTAAAAAAATTTACTATAATAGTCCGACATCGGACTAAGGGGGTCTGTGATGAGAAATGCTTCAGAAATCAGCAAAGATGAAATTAGAAATCTTTTGAATCAGGGATGGCTTACCCATGATGCCATGTGGTTTTTCCATTGTCTGCAGGCTTTTGGCATTGAGAAAACAAATGAACTGAACCGGGCTGCAATCCAATCGATGGCAGCGTTTGAAATTAACCGGATTAAAAAAGTCCTTGGTGTCGAAGAAATCAATGATTTTGAGCAGCTCAAGTTGTTTGTTGTTGAAAGTTTTTCTTTGATTCGGCCTGAATTTATGAAATTTGACATTTCATTCCCCAAAGAGAATGAAATACACTGGAAGACAAGCGATTGCTTTGCCTACAAAGGGATGGTGAGGGTTGGCGCTGAGGATAAATATGAATGCGGCATTTACGAGAGAGTTGCGGGCTGGCTTCAGGGCCTGGGCATATCCTTTGTTCTCAAACCGGATATGAAAACATGTATGATGCACCATGAAGGCCGATGTGAAAGGGCTTTTATTATCGACATGTGATAACTGAGCAAGCCTGTCAAGAGCATTAAAAAATTTCTAAGCCGGGTCTTGCCTTTAACTGAATGATCGTTTACTTTAGATTCCATGAGAGTCAAGGATGAAATAAAACAGGATGCCCTTTTTGAGGCCACGGTAAAACTGGTCAATGAAATCGGCTTTGCGGCAAGTTCGGTATCCAAGATTGCCAAACAGGCAAGTGTTTCTCCGGCCACCCTCTATGTCTATCATCAGAACAAAGAGGAACTGCTGGTCTCCACCTATATCCGGATCAAACAGCTCATGGGGCATTCGGTTCAGGAAAACTTTGATGACAGCCAGCCCATCAGGGATATTTTAAAACAGGTCTGGGCCAATATATTCTCCTTTGTAGGGGAACATCCGGCCTATTTCCAGTATATGGAGCAGTTTTCCAACTCCCCTTACAGTGACCTGGTGAACAAGGAAGAGGTAGAGGCCTATTTTGAACCGGTGATCCGGATCATCCTGACGGGCATTGAACTAAAGATTATAAAAAATGTTAATTTTGATATTCTATCCGCCTTTATTTTCTTTCCCATCATGGCCCTGGCCAACCCCCGTCATTGCAAGAACTTTGAATTAAGCCAGGAAAATATGGAAACAGCCTTTAACCTGGCCTGGGATGCTATCCGCCGATAACCACGGCGATAATCAATAATTTATACTGAAAATAAATGAATATTCACTTAAAGAAACTTTTATTCTATTTGATCTTAACAGGAGCCATCATGATCACAACAGCCCATGCCCTGGACACCCTGCCCATGCCCGGACACAAGGACAATAAGTTCTACACCGATGTCAATCCCCTGACCATGGGTCTTGGTGAGACATTGTCCACCAGTATAAAATTCCTCTTTGAACGAAAAAACCGGACGCCCAAGGTCAGGCTGCCGGTTCAGCAGACCGATCTTACGCCTTTCAGCCGCCGGGAAAAAGGTGAGTTCAACAGCACCTGGCTGGGGCATTCCTCACTGATGATCAATATGGACGGTTTCAGAATCTTGCTGGATCCGGTGTTTGAGCAAAAGGTATCCATTGTGGGGCCCAAACGCTTTAACGGCCCGGCCCCTCTGGACATAAACGATCTTCCTGCCATTGATCTGGTGATCATCTCCCATGACCACTACGATCATTTGAATAAATTCACCATAAAGAGGATACGAGATAAGGTAAGTCTTTTTATGGTGCCCCTTGGCGTGGATGCCCATTTGAAATCCTGGGGGGTTCCCGAAGAGAAGATCATTGCCATGAACTGGTGGGATTCCCATGTGACTGCCAAAGGGTTGAAAGTAACCGCCTGCCCGTCCCAGCATTTTTCCGGCCGGGGTCTGATGGACAGGAACAAGACCCTCTGGGCCTCCTGGGCAATTGAATCCCCGTCCCATAAGATTTTCTTCTCCGGCGACTCCGGATATTTCAGCGGCTTTGCCACCATTGGTAAGGCCCTGGGCCCCTTTGACATGACCTTTATGGAATGCGGGGCCTATGATCCCTCATGGCACGGGGTACACATGTATCCCGAAGAAACGGTAAAGGCCCATCAGGATCTTGGGGGAAGAATTCTTCATCCCATTCACTGGGGAACCTTTAACCTGGCCCTCCACCCCTGGTACGACCCCATGGCGCGGCTGAAAACAGCGGCGAATGCATCCGGCGTAACCATTGCCACCCCCATGGCAGGCCAGACCGTTGATTTTAATACCCTGGGATCCACCTGGTGGGAAGCCCCCATGCACGAAACCCTATCGGAAAATAAGGAGCGATAATGATACAAGGAAACTTAGGACAGCAAAGGGGAGAGTTTCTTCTTATTCTAAAAACCTCAATATCGGGTCATAGTGCTGTTTGGTGTGCAATCCTGGTGCATGACCGCAATCGGGTATGGTGATGATTTCCATATGGTGATGGATCTGCTTCATCCGGTTGACAATGTCTATGGTCAGTACATCAGACTGTCGTCCGTGCATCAGCATGACCGGGCATGCCACCTGTTTGAATGATTCCCACAGGTCGGTGACCGGTACTATTTCATCTGAAATCTGTATGATATCCGGGTCAAAATGTACGGTAAATTTCCCATTGTCCCGTCTACGAAGAGAGGAGCGGGTCATCTGAAACCATTGTTCCCCGGTCCGCTCTCCCATGGGAAGATAAAGCGCTTCTATATAGACTTGATATTCCAGGAACGTATTGAATTCCGGTTGTACACCAGACACATAGTCAATGATTCGCTGGAGGGCTTGGGCAGGAATTTCAGGGCCGATATCATTTATGACCAAGCGCTGTATTCGATTTTTTAAAAGGCCGCTTGCCAGGATGATCCCGAGAATTCCGCCCATGGAGGTGCCCAGCCAGTCCAACGTGTGGACTTTAAAATACTCGCATATCGCCATGGCCATGGTGACATAATTGGGATAGTTGTATTCTTTGACAGGAGATTTGGCCCACTGGGAGAGCCCCCGCCCCAGGGTATCAGGGCAGAGCACCCGGTATTTTTTTGAAAGCAGCTGTGCAATGATGTCAAAATCAGAGCCGTTTCTGGCAAGACCGTGCCAGCAGACAATGGTTTTTTCTTCCTTGGGATTGTACACCCTTACATGGATACTGCGATCGTTAATGGGGATAAATTCTGATATTGTTGTCATAACAGATCCTTCATTTTTTTTAATTTGTTGAGACAGGATGGACACTCAGCTTTGACCGGATAGTACCGATCACTCCTTTGGGAAAAAAGATCACCACCAGAACAAAAAGAATACCAAAATACAACTGCCACCGGTCTGCCATGTTTTGGACAATGATGTTTTCCGGAGCCAGGGCAGCAATGGATTTTAAAAGGCCGGGCAACCAATTTTCAACAATAATCAAAAATCCTGCGCCGATCATGGAACCGTAAAGAGTTCCCATGCCGCCAATGAGGACCATGAGCAGGATATTCACCATGATGCTGGTATGAAATACCGAATCCGGGTTCACATAACACAACCACATGGCAAACAAGATTCCACCAAGGGATGCCACAGCAGAGCTGAAAATAATGGAGGCCATCTGATAGGTAAAGGTATGAAACCCCAGGGCAATGGTTCGGGGTTCATTTTCCCGGATTGCTTTTAAAACCCTGCCCAATGGGGATCGGATAAACTGCAGCAGGCTTGCAAACAATAATATAGTGCTCAAAAGAATCAGGTAGTAAACCATGAGGCGGCCGTTTATGGGGGTGTTAAAAAGAGTTCCCAGGGATTCGTTAAAATTAAAGATAGAGGGCAGAACAAAGGATATGCCATCTTCCCCACCGGTGAGGCTGGTCCATTGCACCCCTAAGATATGGGCAAACTCTGCCAAAGCCAGGGTAAGCATGGCAAAAAAGATCGCCTTTACCCGAAGGGAGAAAAACGAAATTACCAGGGCAAGCCCGATACTGATGGTAAGGGAGATGATGGCAGCTAAAAAAATGTGATACCAGGCTGGGTTTGGCGTGTGATACAGGATCAGGGCAAGGGAATAGGCACCAATGCCGAAAAACATGCCATGGGCAAAAGACAGGATGCCGGTATATCCCAACAACAGATCAAAGGATGCCACCACAATGGTGAAAATCATTATTTTGGCCATCACATCCATGAGTTTAAAGGAGGGGAATATAAAGGGCATGACAGCTAAAACAGCGATGATGCCGATTTGAAGGTATCCAAAAGAGGTCACCCCTTTATTGGTATTGGGCCTGTTGTGCTCTTCTAATGTCAATTGATTTGCCATGCTGATACCCATTTGTTAATCTTTCCCGAAAAGCCCTTTTGGGCGGATTAAAAGAATGACTGCCATGATCATGAAATTCACCCCAAGTGCCATCTTAGGCACCAGGAATGCCACATAGTTAAACGAGAGCCCCACAATGATGGCCCCCACAAAACTGCCCGTGACAGATCCCATGCCACCGATGATGACAACGATCAGGGCAAAGATAAGAAATTGATCTCCCATACCCGGGTCAACGGCCTGGTTAAAGACCGCCATCATGGTACCACCAATGGCTGCAAGGCCAGCTCCGGCGGCAAAAATAAGGGTGAAAATACGGCTGATATTATACCCGGTGGTCCTGACGATTTCCGGGTTTTCAACCCCTGCCCGGACAATGATCCCAATCTTTGTTTTTTTCAAAAGATACTGGAGGGTGGCAAAGATACCCACACCCACTACAATGGTGATGATCCTGAAATATTCGATAAAGACGCCATAAATGATGATGCTTTCCTGGAACCCAAAGGGGATCGGAACAACTTCATTATTCACACCCCAAATGATTTTTAAAAATTCCACGATGACAAAGGAAACGCCCACGGTGGCTAACAGCTGCATCAGGTGATCACCATACACTTTCTTGATCACTAACTTTTCCGTGGCAACACCTAAAAGTGCGCCCACAAGCCCGGATATTAAAAGGGCCATTAGCAGGTAAAAAAGACTGGCAGGCAGGGAAGCGGTTTCTATCCATCCCAGGCTGTTAAAGAAATTTAACACAGTAAATCCAGCATAGGCACCAAAGGCAAAAAAGGCGGCATGGGCCAGATTGAGCACATCCATGAGACCAAAAATCAGCGTCAGACCGGATGCGATGAGAAAAATTAACATGCCAAAGGAAATCCCGGCCACGGTGAGAGTGAGATAGGTGACAAGATCGATCCAGATCAGTGGCAAAAGAAGCAGGCCAATGCCAATGCCCCAGTTCAGACGGGTTTTAAATTTGGGATTAGCGGTGATGGCCAGTGTTTGAGTTGTCATTTTTCAAATCCCCAGATATTTTTTCATCATTGTTTTATCCTTTGCCAGCTCCTTAATCATGCCGTGAAAAACCACTTGTCCGCCATCCAGGATAAAGCAGTCTGATCCCACCTGAAGGGCCAGGTTAAAGTTTTGCTCCACCAGGATCACCTTTGTTTTATTTTTAATTCTTATAAGAGCTTCTCCCAGCTGATCCACAACAATAGGGGCAAGCCCCTTGGAGGGTTCGTCAATGAGAAGAAGGGCATGGTCACAGACAAAGACCCGGGCAATGGCCAGCATCTGTTTTTGCCCGCCGGATAAAAGGCCTGCCTTTGTTTTCCAGAATTTTTTCAAGGCAGGAAAAAGCGCTAAAACTTCTGTGAGGTTAGCGTCTGTTTTTTCATTTTCCTCAATCATGGAGAGACGAAAGTTTTCCTCCACGGTTAAATTAAACAGGACGGCTCGGTCCTCGGGCACAAAGCCCATGCCCATGCGGGCAATCTCATGGGTCTTTTTTGCTTCAATCCTGTGACCGTTAAAATGGATACTCCCTGTGGATGCAGGGTAAAGGCCCATAATGGTTTTTAAGGTAGTGGATTTGCCAGCGCCGTTTCTGCCCAGAAGAATGGTGGCGTCTCCCGGCGCCACGTTCAACGTGACGCCCTGGAGAATATGATGTTGCGCAATATGGGTGTGAACATTATCAAGGGACAACAGAACATCATCCATTTTTAACACCTCCACCGAGATATGCCTTGAGCACGTCTTCGTTGTTGGACACTGCCTCGGGTGTATCATCACAGATGATCCGGCCTTCCTGGAGAACCGTTATGGAATCTGAGACTGCCATGATCATATCAAACTTATGCTCCACCAAAAGAATGGTCCTGTTTCTCAGTGCCTTGATCTCCTGGATAATCTCAAGGATGGCGGGTACGTCTTCCAGGCTCATTCCGGCGGTGGGTTCATCCAGCAAAAGGACATCGGGGTCCAGGGCCAGGAGGATTGCAATTTCAAGTTTTCGCTGTTCCCCATGGGTGAGCAGACTGGCCTCGGACATGGCCTTGTCATCCAGCAGCACCTGCTTAAGAAAGCCATGGGCCATTTCTTCCAGTTCCGGGTACTTTTTAAAGTGTTTCCAGAAAACCATGCCCACATCTTCTTTGGCCTGGAGGGCCAGGCGGACATTCTCCAATACCGTGAGGCAAGGAAAGATGTTGGTCAACTGGAAGGACCTGCCAATGCCCAGGTTGGTCCTTTTGGCCACCCCTAATTTTGTGATATCCCTGCCATTGAGAAACACCTGGCCGGATGTAGGGGTGTACTGGCCTGAGATCAGGTTGAACAAGGTGGTCTTACCGGCCCCATTGGGGCCGATAATGGATTTTAAACTAAAGGGATCCACTGTGAAATTCAGCTTGTCCACGGCAATGTGGCCACCAAACTGGATGGATAAATCCTTTGTTTCAATAGCAGGTGCTAAATTCATATACGCTCCTGTTAATTGCTTGTGTTTCTAATGGGGATATCCATGTCTTTGTATGAAATCACTTTTGTGACTTCCGGGATACCCCATGCAATACCTTTTCTATTAACGATTTTAAAGGCATACATATCCTGAAGTGCCTGGTGGTCTTCTTTCCTGAAGACCATTTCACCTTTAGGCGTCTGAAAGTGCATGCCTTCCATGGTTGAAATCAAGGTTTCGGTTTCTGTTGTTTTGGCCTCTTTTAATGCTTTCACCACTGCCATGGCAGCACTCATGCCACCACAGGTGAAAAAATCCGGTGGTGTATTAAAGCGTTTAAAATGCTCTTTTACCAGCCAGTCATTGACTTCGTTTTTCGGGCTTTCATAGTAGTAATAGTTGCCGCCTTCTGCGCCAACCAGATTTTTATAGGTTTTAAGAACATCAATGATATTACCGCTAACAGCCATCTGGATGTTGTACCGTTTGTCCAGTTTCATTGCATTGAGTTTGGCTGTGGGATTATTTTTACCGGCCCAGTAAATGGACAGATACTTTTTACCTTTTACCTTACTCATAGCCTTGATGATCCGTTGGGCTGGGGCTGTAAAATCAACTGTGTTCAAAGGCATATATTCTTCATGAACCACCTTGGCACCGGTGGCAGCTAACGCTTCTTTAGCCGTTGCAACCCCATCGCGACCAAAGGTGTAGTCCTGAGCAATATAGGCCACGTTTACACCGGGACCACCAATGGCTGTTGCCCCTGCAATGGCATCCTGGGATGAGTTTCTGCCGGTCCTGAAGATATATCGGTTCCAGGCTTTTCCAGTGATGGAGTCTGCCACAGCCGGCTCAACAATGAGGATTTTCTTAAATTCTTTGGCAACAGGAAGACAGGCCATGGCCACGGCAGAAGATACCGGACCGACTGCCAGGTCGACTTTGTCATCCTGAAAAGCAGCGGTCAAAAGCTGTTTACCCATATCCGGTTTCATGTGAGTGTCTTTAACAATCACTACAATGGGTCGTCCAAGAACTTCAAAGGTTCCCTGGGTGGCATATTCAAGACCCAGTTTGAATCCTTCCACTGCCTGCTTGGCATAGGCTTCGTAAGGTCCGGTCAGGCAGGCGAGCTGGGCAATTTTTATGGGTTGCGCTGCTCGCAGAGGGGAAGAAAGGATAAGGGTGGCCATAATCAGACAGGCCACTTTTAAGATGTGTCTTTTTTCCATTTTATGCTCCTTATTGTAAGGGTTATTACCGGTCGCAGTTAGCGATGATGAATTCCTGCTGGATTTTAATATAGCAAACTTCATACCAATCCTCCCAAAAACATGGAACCGCGCTAAAATCAAGTCTTTTTAAGATATTTTAAATTATTTTCTACTTTCGAAGTGTCCATTAATCCAGACACATTTTTAAACGGGGATGTTCAAATGAAAACGCCATCTAATGACTTGAGTAAAGTGTCCTAAAACCCAAACAGGTGTCGGCATTCTGGACATACGTTTACAGATTGAGTTTTTTAAGCCGGTCATACAATCCAGATCTGCTGATTCCTAAGAGCCTTGATGCCTTGGAACGATTTCCGTTTACCTTCTTTAGACAAAGGATGATGGCATTTTTTTCTGCTGTTTCAACGATGGCTTTTAAAGACTGGCTTGACGGTCCATAGGATGAATCGGACATCGCCTGGGGAATCGCAAGGTTATTTGGAGTGATGACCCCATGATCCGCAAGAATCATGGCACGCTCAAGCATATTCTCAAGTTCCCTGATATTGCCCGGCCAGTGATACCTTTCCAAGGCCGCCATTGCACTATCCGAGATGGGAATTTTTTTCTTGTCCAGCTTAAAGGAGAGCTTGTCGAGCAATACTTCTGTCAAGAACTCAAGATCATCCATCCGCTCTATTAAAGAAGGAATCTGTATGGACATCACGTTTAGCCTGAAATACAGATCAGACCGGAAATGCCCTGCCTGACACATTTCCTTCAGATTTCTGTTGGTTGCTGCAATCACCCGGACATCTACTTTGATGGTTTTATTCCCGCTGATTCTTTCAAATTCCTTTTCCTGGAGTACACGCAAGAGTTTTGCCTGCATATTCAGTGGCAGATCGCCGATTTCGTCCAGAAAAATGCTGCCCGTATCTGCCAATTCAAATTTTCCCTTTTTACCGCCTTTTCTGGCTCCTGTGAATGCACCGCTCTCATAGCCAAATAGTTCGGATTCAATTAACTCCGTAGGAATGGCAGCACAGTTAATTTTTATAAATGGTTTAGATTTTCTCCGGCTCCCATGATGGATAGCATGGGCAAAAAGTTCTTTTCCGGTACCGCTCTCTCCGGTTAAAAGAACGGTCGAAATCGTTTGCGACGCTTTTTTTGCCATTTTGATGGTCTGCAAAATTGCCGCGCTCTGTCCTGAGATATGATCCCAGGTATACGTGGTTGTATTGATCTGGGAAAGGACCTTTTCATAATGCTTGAGCTTTGATTCGAGCAGTCTGTTATTTTTGATGATCTCTTTCATGTTCTCGACAGTTTCGAAAAGGACCATTCCAAATCCGTAAGCCACATGATTGTCTTCATCCATGACGGGAATCCGATGAACAACAGCCGTTTTTCCGTTGACAAATGTATGCTTCCATGCGATCTCCGCCTGTTTGCTTTTAAAAACAGCAGGCCATCGTGTGTTTTTATCCAGCTCAAGGGCGCTTTTGCCGATCATATCTTTTTTATTATAATTCAGAAATTTGGCAAAAGCCTTGTTCAACATTTGAACCTTCATGTTTTTATCAACCAGGATAATGGGGATGGGAATGGGATCAAAAATCTTTTCCATGGTCTTTATCAGTTCTGTTCGTTTAATCGATTCATTTTTCAAAGGGAGGAGCTCCTCATTAGATTAATATGCAAAAACTGTATTTGAAACCGGAATCAATGTCAAATCATCTGTCGACGAGCACTATTTTTATTACCGGTCATCTTAAAATATATTGTATAAATCATGATTATGATGCAAAAAAGCGCTGAAGAAAAAAAGGTATTTTTCTTGCGGATTTAATGGGTCTGCTATAGATTGTTCAAATACTGAGGACGTCAATAACAGGGGTAAGAAATGATAGATAATTATGCAAAAATTGTTCAAAATAACCTTAACCGACTATATGGTAATCTGCCCAAAGACCTGGCAAATAATCTTCCAGGAGGGCAGGAAGACGGCCGTTTTGCTTTTGATGCATTTGGAGAAAAATGTCTGATTGGACCCAAAGGGATTCGTCTTGGTGATAAAGAACACTCTTCTGTGTTTGGTATTTTAATATCGCTTTATGCTTTGAATGCCTGTCCTGACATTTGCGTTCTTTCTCCGTTCAAAGCCTTCAAAGAATTTTCAGACAGTATGCCTTATGCGGGCGCTTTTACAACCCATACGGAACAACTTTTAGTCCCTCATGTAGACAAAATCAAAGCATCGGTCCAAATCGTTACTGAAACACTTAAGGGGGAAGCATCTCCTGATGGTGCAGGGGGGGATTTTTCTTTTGTTGTTTATCCGCTACCGAAAATTGCGCTCTGCTATATCTTTTATGAAGCAGATGACGATTTTCCGGCTTCTGCAACTTGTCTGTATTCAAATAACGCGCAGCAGTTTTTACCCATCGATGGCCTTGCCGATGTGGGAGAATACTGCTCCAGAAAAATTTTAGACCTGATTGAAAAATGATTAAAGATCGAAAATAAACAAAATGACGTGGTCAAGTAAACGTAGACACTTTTCCTAAGCTGCTTTTCTCTTTGTATAATATATCGGATATGGCACTGGTGATGACAGAAGAGGTCTACAAACTAGGCCTGGGGATTCCCCAATTTTTATCCCGGAAATGGATACGAAACCGGGTCAGAAGTTTTGGATTCTCCGAAAATTTTGGGAGTGAAAATAATCGGTCAGCAAAGGGGAGAGCTTCTTTCTGGATATCCTAGGGTTGCCCTGTCTGTGAAAGGATATTTTCCCTTCAAGGCAGGGGGATTGATTCTCCAGACGGATGGGTGTCAGATCAAGCTGTTTTTCCTGTAAAAATTCAATCAGCGGGTCATGGAGACCTGTGTCTTTACAATAGATGGCAATCTCCCTGCTAAACCCCTTGTCAGTATAGGCATTCATGGAAAAAAGAAGATCAAGGTTGCGTCCATGGGCATAGGTTTCAAACCCCAGGCACAACTTCGTATCCTTTTCCCCCCACCGGGCCAGGGGCAACAGGACAGAGGCAATGCCCAGGGAAATTTTTCCCAATTGAGATTGTTTATAATCCCTGCGCAGCAGGTCAAAGGTGCCCAGATCGGCTATCTTGAATTTGGCTTTTTGAACCGCCTCAAAATATTGGGCCTGTCCAAGATGGCAGGATTTCATGAGAATGGCTGCCATTTTTTCATCCCTGGGGGTCACCCGCCCGGCCCTGGGATCCAGATTCACCGTATCCAAAAGGAGGGTCCCCCAAAGCAGCAAGGACACATGCGCGTCAATAAGATCCGGGCAATGGGTGATCAATTGCTCACCCACCAGGGTGGCCGTGGACCCAACAGGCGCTATCAATTTTTTGACGGCATGGGGGTAAAGGTTCTCATTTTTGTGGTGATCCAGAATAATGGCCACCTTGTTTCCATAGGGAGCCCATAAACCCGACAATTGATTGTGATCCACCAGAACAAGACCTACCACCCGCTCTATAACCGATTCAAAATCCATATCATCCAGAAATATCAGATTCGCCACATCAATGCCAGCCTTAGCAAAGACGTAAACGGTTTCGGTCCTGAGCTTAAAATCGCTCCTTGGGATGGGCATCACCGGTACAATGGTTTTGTCCCTTTCCGTGGCCGCCAGAAGATAGGCATAGCCAATGGCAGATGCCATGGAATCCAGGTCACAAGCTTCATTTCCCATGACAAGATAGTCAATGGATTTATGATTGATATCGATTTTTGATTTCATCAGATATCGGTTTAATTCATGGGCAGATATTGGGTTTTCCATGTGATCTCCTAAAGGTTTTCGACCGCTTTTTCCCGCTTTGCCGGAATCAGGCATTGGAAAAAAGTGTCACGGGCTTTGTTTTCATGACCCGCCTGGATGCCGCCAGGGCTGTTCCCATGCACACACCGGTGGTCAACACCAAGATCACAAGGGATGCCATAAGATCGAACTGCCAGAGGCTGTCAAAAAAATACCAGGCAATAATCCTTGAAAACCCGAAACTCAACAAAACAGCAAACAGGGCGGCTGTGAACCCGATGAACCCGAATTCTACCAGGGTGATTCCCTGGATGGCGTTAAAGTCCGCCCCCAACACCTTGAGCAGGTTAACCTGGTTTTCATTTTTCCGGGCCTCGTGTCGAACAATGGAGAAAATAGAGATAAGACCCGCGGCAATGGCCAGCCAGGCCATGAACCGAATGGAAAGCGACAGCCTGTCCGAAATATCCAGCAGGGTACCGGCCATCTGGGTCACATCAATGATGGAGATATTGGGAAAGGCGTTAACAATCGAGTTTTTAAGTGCCTGGCGATCTTCCGGTGCCACCTGGGAGATCGCCGCCAAATGGGTTTTGGGGGCATCATTCAAAACCCCGTTCTGGAAGAGCAGAAAAAAATTGGGCTGAAAGCTGTTCCACCGGACTTTTCGCAGGTTTACCACCCTCCCCTCCAAAGGGATTCCCTGGATATCAAACCCGATAAGATCCCCCAGCCCCAGACCATATTGATCGGCAAAAGAAATCGCCAGGGAGATTTCAAACGGGGCAGACCCGAAGTCCCAAGGGGTTTTGGACAAGGGGTTTCCCTGGACAATGGTTTCCGAAACATCCAGGTGATCCCGGAAAGAAAAATTAAACTCCAACCTTCGGCCCCGGGGTCGCATCTGTCTTGCATCGGACTCCTTTTTTTCCCCAAAAAAAGGGGCCTTGTTCACCGTCAGAATCCGCCCCCTGACCATGGGAGAAATATTCACCAACTCAGCCTTCTGCTCCCTGATAAACTTGATAAAGTGAAGTTTTTGCTCCTCCTGGATATCCACCAGGAAGAAAACAGGGATTTTCAAACCTTTGGGGCGCATGATCTCTGTTTGAATCCCCTTCTGGATCTGGGGGATCATGGAAATCAAAAACACCCCCATGGCAATGGTGACAAAACAGGACAATGCAGACCATTTGTTCCGGTGCAGGTTTCTAAAGGCGATCCTAACCACCAGGTGCCGGGTGGTGGAAAAAAGCCGACAGACGGAAAAGACAAGCCACCCCATGCCGGACAAAAAGAGAATGGCCAGCATAAACCCCAGGGCAAATATACTCCCGTTTTTCAGAGAACCCGCCACAACAACCGAGACCCAAAAAAAGGAGAAAAGACCGGGAAGAAAACTTAGGTACTGCCAAAGCCCATTTCTGTCGGATTTTTCACCCCCCGCCCCCCGGAGCAGGATCAGGGGTTTCACCCCAAAAATCCGGACAAACACCGGCAGACAAAATATAAGACTGCCACCCATGCCCATGCCCATTGCCAGCAAAATGGTGGCAGGATCTGTGGAAAGCGTGATATCACTGGGGATCAATCCGCGAAAAATAAGAGGAAAGGCTGGCACCAGGAACAGGGAAAGAACCGTTGCCAGGACAGCGGCCAGGGTACCAAGCATGATGAGCTGAAAGCTGAACATCAGATAAATCTGGCCGTGTGTGGCACCAATACTCATTAAAATCGCCATTTCCTTTTGTTTCAGGTTCAGATAGCCCCGGAACAGATAGGCCGTGGCAATGCCAGCCAAAAACAGAGCCACAATACTGACAAGCCCCATGTATCCTGTAAAATACCCGGTGATCTTACCCAGGCGCTTGTTGACATCCCGGCTGTCATAGACATTGATCCGGGGCTGGCCCCCGGAGCTTTCCAAAAACCCATGTTCCAGTTTTCCGGCAAGCCCGGAAATATCGGTCTCAGGGCCGAACCGATAATAGTAAAGATAGCGAATCCTACTTCCAAACCGGATCAAACCGGTGTCTTCCAATTGAGCTATTCCCATATAAATTTTAGGGGCCAGCTCAACCGAGGTCAATGACTTGTCCGGGTCTTTTTCAAAAAAGTCCTGAATATAAAAGGATTTTTCCCCCAGCACCAGAGGAGACTTAACAGAAGAATCGGTTCCTATTCCCAGAGCCTGGGCCGTATCCCTTGTCAGGAACAGGCCGGGTCTTGCCTGAATTTGCGAAGTATGACTATTGCCTTCCAAAGAAAAGCTTCCGTAGAGGGGATAGGCCTCATCAATGGCCATCACCCTAACCAGACGGGCATTTGATCCCTTGACCATGGTATAAAACCGAATCAGGCGGGCTTGGGTCTTATCCGGCCCCATGATCCTGTCTGCCAGGGCAAGTTCTTTAGGTGTCAGAGGATTTGGGGCAGATAACACAAGATCCGCCGTTAGGATTTCCTTTAAATTATTCTCCAGATGGCGATTTAAGGAACTGCCAAAGGAATGGATGGCAATGAATCCTGCAAGCCCGAAGGAAAGATTCAATACGAAAAAAAAGGCAAACCCCCTGTTTTTCATTAACTCCCTCAAGCCCAGTTGCAGCCAGATCATCAGACAAGCCTGCCCCGATCAAGGGTACGGATCTTTTGGCATTGATTGGCCAAGCCTGGATTGTGGGTGACCAAAATCAATGTTTTATTTTCATTTTCCACAAGATCAAACAGGAGACGGGCGATCTTTTCCCCGGTTTCAATATCCAGATTGCCCGTTGGTTCATCGGCCAACAGCAGGGCCGGTTTGATGATAAGGGCACGGGCAATGGCTACCCGCTGGCATTCCCCCCCACTGAGCTGGCCGGGAAGATGGTGCTGGCGATCACTTAAGCCTACCTTTTCCAACATGGCATCGGTGCGTCGGGAAATGTTCTCCTGCTTCAAAATCTCCAGGGGCAGGCTGATATTCTCCCGGGCCGACAAATGGGGCATTAAATGAAACTGCTGAAAAACAATCCCGATTTTAAGGGCACGGTATTGGGCAAGACAACGTTCCGTCATGGCAGACAAATTTTCCCCGGCCAGTATCACCTGCCCAGAATCGGGGTTGTCCAGGCCTGCGATAAGCGCCAGCAGGGTGGTTTTCCCACTACCCGAGGGACCGGTGATTGCGGTGGTTTCTCCAGCCCCAAGGCAAAAACTCACCCGGTTCAACACCGCCAGGGTGCCCGATTGTGGATGATGAAAGGATTTACAAATATTACGTATCTCAAGTATCATAATTTTTCCTGGATATATTGTTCCTGGATATAGGGAAGCACGGTTGCGGCGATGATTTCATGCCCTGCCCGGTTGGGATGAATGCCGTCGGCCTGGTTAAGCAAAGGATTACCAGCCACATTCTCTAATAAAAAAGGGATGAAAGACAGATTGTATTTTTGGGCAAGCAGGACAAACACCTCGGTAAATCCCCTTGAATAGTCCGGCCCGTAATTGGGGGGAAGTTTCATCCCGGCCAGGATGACCCGAATGCCATTGGCCTTTGCCAGAAGAATGGTCTTTTCCAGATTTTGAAACATCTCTTGGGTGGACAACCCCCTCAACCCGTCATTGGCTCCCAGGGCCAGAACCAGGATATCCGGGTTTGCCCGGAGAAACCATTTGAGTCTTGAAACTGCTCCGGCTGTTGTGGAACCGCTGATACTGGCGTTGGTAATTTTTACCCCCTGGATTCCTTTTTTTTTGAGCAATTCAGCGATCCTTGCCGGATAGGCCTCTTCCGGCATCACGCCCAATCCGGCGGTGAGGGAGTCCCCGAGAAACAAGATCCCGGTGTCACCCGCCCACACAGGGGATGAGGTTCCCAAGGCAAGGAAAAGAAAACAATAGAGAAAGGTCACACAAGTTAAAATAAATCCCCTCAGGGAATATGGATTCCGGTCTCTTTTGTTTTTATTCATATAATTTAAAGGCCCTGATAGGTTTCTTCCACAAGCGCTTTGCCATACTTTCTTTCCAGGCGCCGTACGATAAAGTGCCCCCGGGCCATCTCCTGGAAATGATCCATGAACACCGTATTGATAATCGCCCCTCCGGCAGCACCCAGAGCAGGTATTGCCTGGGCAGCAGCTTTCTCCGTGACTTGAACACTGAATCGTTCTGCCACAATCAAAATGAGTCGAACCAATCCCGGGGATCCTTTTTGTGCCAAACCAACTCCGGCGACATGATCCACCGCCCTTGTAATAGCCTGGGCCAGGGCGGCACGAACCGCAAAATATCCCGTCTCTGCCCCATCATCCCCCGGGGTCGGCCCCCCCAGAGCAAAAACTTCAATACAAGCCATTTTTGACTCCATTCCATGGATGGACTCCCCTTCGCTCCTGGCAATATCTGCGATGGAGCGTAACATGAGGGTGGTTGAGACGGGCAGTTCCATGGCCAATGCCGCCAAGCCAAAAAAGCCGCCAATACCACCGGTGGTTGCCACGGCCATTTTATGCCAGAGATTGGATGCTTTTTCACCCTGGGCATTCATGGTGAAAACAGCCGTTTCCACCGCTCTGGACAACGCGGTCTGGGTTAGTTCCCCGATCTTACCGCTCCAATTAGCGGGCAATAATTTAAACCCCTTTTCAATGGGAGTCCCCAAAAAATTGGTCAATTTTGCGGCAACACCCGGATTTTCCAACAAGATTTTGGCTTTTTTTAAATCATTTACATCGGTTGGTTCAAATACCATGTTGATCCTTGTAACCGTTAGCACCCTAATTAATAAAGCTGGCCCAGCAAAGTCAAAGCACCGGCCCGAGCATGGCGATGGTATTATTCCAAAGCCGTTGGTGCCAGGCCCATCCAGCGACCATTTCCCGGGTGACAGGTTGGGATAATTTAATATAGTTTTCCTGGCGTTGACAGATATCTGCGGTCAAGCAGGGGTCATATAACAAAATATTGTTCTCGTAATTGAGTTCAAAACTTCGCCTGTCCATGTTTGCAGAACCGATCAAGGTGATTTCTCCGTCCAGGGTAAGAGATTTTGTATGCAACAGTCCCCCCTGGTATTCAAAAATGCGAATTCCCGCATCCAGCAGGTTCTCGTAATAACTGCGGCTGGCAGCCCCCACGATCCAGGAATCATTTTTTGCCGGGAAAACAATGGTGGTCTCAACCCCCCGCCGGGCACAGGCACACAACCCGGCCATCATGGACTCGCCCGGCACAAAATAAGGGGTGGTGATTATCAACCTTGAACGGGCGGCGTAGATCAGGGATTCAAAGATTTCAGGCATGGCAGAAAACCTTACCGTTGGGCCGGTTCCGATCACCTGGGCTGGCAGCCCACGCGGCATCGGCGGAATCGGACAGATCAGAAGATCGTTGATATCTTCACCGGTTTCACTCTCCCAGTCACTGGCAAACAAATATTGATTCTGCCGGGCAACAGGCCCCTCAAAACGCACCATGGCATCCACCCAGGGGGCATATTTTGCCTTGACCCGAAACTCCGGGTCCGCACAATTCTGGCTCCCGCAATAGGTGATTACATGGTCAATCACCACAATTTTTCGATGATTCCGAAGGTCGATACGCCCCTTTAGTATCCGCAGCACGGGATTGCCGATGGGCAGGGCAGATGCCAGGAGAACCCCGGCCTCTCCCATGGCCCGCCAATATTTTGACCCGATCATGGTACCGGACCCCAACCCATCTGCCATGGCCCGGCAGGTAACCCCCCTTGTTGCCGCCCGTATCAGGGCATCAACAATTCGACAACCGTTGTTATCCGACAGCCAGATATAAAACAGCAGATGAACATGGTCGGTTGCCCCATCGATGTCGGCCACCATAGAAGCGATGGTGGCGTTGGAATCGGCCATTAATTGCCCATGGTTGCCCCCCACGGGATCAAATCCATTGACGGTTTTTCCACTTTGAAACAGATGGGTGTATTGCCCAGGAAGATCCACATCGGCCATGACGGCTCCCATGCCCGAAACACCTGAGAGATCGGGCAATTCCGAAAGAACCCGGTGCATTCGCGCCACCCGGTCCCGGCCGATATTGGTTTCACCCAACAAAAGATAGGCCAGGATCCCCAGGACGGGAACGGCAATGATAACAACCACCCAGGCGATCCGGGAAGCGGGCTCCCTGTGGGGCCGTAGCAATACCCTCAGGACAAGCGCCATCTGAAGGGTAATGTGAAGAATAGTTAGAATACTTCCTGATAATGTCATCTACTTCATATAAAATGTGAGAAGCATCCCTGTCAATAGACCCATAAAAATAGATCCATGAAAAATAGACCCATAAAAATAGGTCCATGAAAATATCAGCTATTCCCGGGTCCAAGCTTTTTGAATGGGTGCAGGCATGCTCTTTCTTTGCCTGCACCCATTTGGGTTGGTGAAAACCGATTATGCAACTTCAGCAAACTCGGCATCCACAATATCATCATCAACAGGGGGGGGCGGACCCTGACCCGTGTCAGCGGGTTTCCCAGTGGATTGACCCAGGGCTGCCAGGGCATGGGTCAGGTCTTCGCTTAATTTCTTAATATCAGCAAGCTTATCCGTTTCCATAGTCTGGTTCAAAACCTGTTTCAGGTTAACGATAATAGCTTCCACCTGGCTTTTTGAGTTGCCGTCAATCCCGGCACCCGCTTCTTTGATCATTTTTTCAGCCCGATAGATCAGGGCGTCGGCATCATTTCGTGCCATCACCCATTCTTTTTTCTTCCGGTCTTCATCTGCATGGAGCTCAGCTTCCCTGACAAGGGTGTCTATCTCCTGTTTGGAAAGACCCGATGAGGTGGTGATCCTTATGGATTGTTCTTTCCCCGTTGCCTTGTCCTTTGCGGACACATTGACAATACCATTGGCATCAATGTCAAAGGTGACTTCGACCTGGGGTACCCCTCTTGGCGCGGCTGCAAGACCTATCAATTCAAACTGCCCCAGGGTTTTGTTGTCCTGGGACATTTCCCGCTCGCCCTGGAGGACATGGATGGAGACCGCTGGCTGGTTATCCATTGCCGTTGAAAAGGTTTCACTCTTCTGGGTGGGAATGGTGGTATTTTTTTCGATGAGCCGGGTCATCACCCCGCCCATTGTCTCAATGCCCAGGGACAGAGGGGTTACATCCAACAGCAGCACATCTTTCAGGTCTCCTTTAAGAATGCCGCCCTGGATGGCGGCTCCAAGGGCAACCACTTCGTCCGGGTTCACGCTTTTGTCCGGCTCCTGGCCAAATATTTCTTTGACCAGTTTCTGAACCGCCGGCATCCGGCTCATGCCGCCCACAAGGATCACCCGCCCGATATCGGAAAATTTCATCCCCGCATCCTTGACCACTTGCCTGCATGGCTGTTCAATCCGGTTGATAAGATGGGCCACCAGGGTTTCCAGTTTTGCCCGGGTGAGCTTGATATCCAGGTGCTTGGGGCCGCTTGCATCGGCGGTAATAAAGGGCAGGTTAATTTGGGTTTCCAAGGAAGAAGACAATTCCGTTTTGGCTTTCTCTCCTGCTTCCTTCAGGCGCTGCAATGCCATGGTATCTTTTCTTAAATCAATGCCCTGATCCCGTTTAAATTCATCGGCTAGAAAATCCAGGATACACAGATCAAAATCTTCGCCGCCAAGATGGGTATCCCCGTTGGTGGACTTGACTTCAAAAATCCCCTCCCCGATTTCAAGAATGGAGATATCAAAGGTGCCTCCCCCCAGATCAAAAACAGCGATCTTCTCCTCTTGCTTTTTATCCAGTCCATAGGCCAGGGCTGCGGCGGTGGGTTCGTTGATAATCCGCAACACATTAAGACCCGCTATTTTACCGGCATCTTTGGTTGCCTGGCGCTGGCTGTCATCAAAATAGGCCGGCACGGTGATCACGGCATCGGTCACTTTTTCACCCAGATAGGCCTCGGCTGTTTTTTTGATATCTGCCAGAATAAAGGAGGATATCTCAGCCGGGCTGTGCGAGCTTTTGTGCAATTTAATTTTCACACCACCTCCCGATGCTTTTTCTATCCGGTAAGGCAGATTTGGCAAGTCCTTTTGTACTTCAGGGGCGTCATAGTTTCGCCCGATGAGTCGTTTTACTCCGAAAACCGTATTTTCAGCATTGGTGACCGCCTGTCTTTTGGCGATCTGACCTGCCAGGCGCTCTCCGTTTTTAGCGGTGGCAATGATGGACGGGGTGGTCCGCCCTCCTTCGGCATTTGTAATGACAATGGGTTTGTCGTTCTCAAGTATGGATACACAAGAATTGGTTGTTCCCAGGTCGATTCCGATAACTTTGCTCATTTTCATTCTCCTTGAATAATTATGGTCGGATAAATATGTTTTTCTGACAGAACAAATGTATGACCAAAAATTCATATGTCAATAAAAAACATATTATCTTTTTCATAATAATCAAAAAAGTAATGAATAATAAACTGAATTAGGCCCGCGCCCCTAATCCAGGTCGGATTCTATCTCATCAAAGATATCCTCCAGGGTGTACAGCAGTTTGTCCGCCTGGGCGAGATTCCGGTCGGCAATGTTTTCCTGAACCTTTTTATGGGTATTCCGAAGAGCGTCCCCATGCCGGAGAAGCACCTCTCGGAGCGAAGTGCCATCGGAATGATACAAAAGGAGATCCAATTGTCCCGCCAATTCATAGAGAGAAGGGTCCCGGTCCAAAGAATACGAATCAATCTGTCGTAAATAACGGACCAGCTTGGGATAGACTATTTTCATTTCCCGTTCATAAAAGGGACGCACGGTCACGGTCAGCTGCATATATTTGCTCATGGGGAACCCTCCTTTCGGTTTACTTGTTCAACAGGCCCAAATAGGTCTGGGGTTCTTTCCTCTGGGCACA
>CAXHYW010000008.1:0-20572 GCA_964021475.1 uncultured Desulfobacteraceae bacterium
AGATTTACACATAGAGGCACACTCTTTCCCTACACGACGCTCTTCCGATCTCGGTTTGTTGAAAAATTAGATTTTTTGACCACCCCGGGCTGGCTTACGGGGGGAGATTCGCGTAAAAACTCGGGCCTGCCCGAGGACACCGGCCCCCATAAAATCATTACTAATATGGCGGTCATGGATTTTGAACCGGATTCCAAACGGATGCGGGTCATCTCCCTGAACCCGGGGTATGCCCTTGGGGATGTCCAGGAAAACTGCGGGTTTGAGTTGATTTTTCTGGATCGGCTGGATGTCACCCCACCCCCCACCCCCCTTGAACTGGAAATTCTCAGAAATCAGGTGGACCCGACGGGAATGATCATTGGAAGATAAAAAAACGATAAAAAAAATGCGGTTGATCTGATGACCAATATTGGGTATGAAAGGGCTATAGATATCACCTATCGGTTTGTAAACCCTATTGATGCGGAGAAAATTGATGCGGAAAAATCAGATGAATCACCAAATGAAAAACCAGATCAAAAACCAAATGGAAAATCGGGTCAAACGAATTTTGCTTATTTTTACCTGGGTGCTTATTGCCACATGTAGCGCAACATTGTTTGTGACGCCCACAGTTGCAGATACAGGACCTGTTTATCCCTCTGCCCGGTTTATTGTGATATCAGATCTTCATTTCTATGACACAAGCCTGGGGGCCACGGGATCAGCTTTCCAAGAATATTTGGACAATGACCGAAAACTGCTGGTGTTGAGCGATGAAATCATTGGGACCGCCATGGACAGAATTGCTGGAGAAGCGGCGGATTTTGTCCTTGTGGCCGGAGATCTGACCAAGGATGGAGAGGAAATTTGTCACCAGGGGGTTGCCCGTCATCTTAAAAAGCTTGTGCAATCAGGCAAAAAAGTCTTCGTGGTACCGGGTAATCATGATATCAACAACCCGGATAGTGTAAGGTTTAAGGGAGATATCACCGAGCCTACGCCCAGTATCGATCCCGCAGCATTTAAAAATATTTATGGGAATTTGGGGTATGATGAAGCCATTGCCCAGGACCCGGGTTCCCTAAGTTATGTGGCAGAACCCGTGCAGGGGCTTTTGATACTGGCCCTGGACTCTAATCGTTATAAAGAAAACCGTCCCGATCACCACCCCATTACCGGCGGGGCTTTTTCAGAGCAGACCCTTGCCTGGATTGAAACTCAACTTATTGCGGCCCAAAAAGAAAATAAGGCTGTTATTGTTTTACAGCACCATGGGATCATGGAGCATTATCCTGCCAATGAAAAATTCTATGAAGAATATTTGGTGGAAGACCATGAAAAGGTGGCTGCCCTGTTTTCCCGGTACAAAGTGCGTCTGGTCTTTACCGGCCATTTTCATGCCCAGGATGTCACCGAAAAAAAGATAGCGGATACCGGCCAATTGATCTTTGATATTGAAACCGGTTCCATGGTAACCGCCCCCTGCCCCTATCGCAGGGTTGAGTTTAGCAAAAACAAAAGCGGCAACACCCGTGCATCCATCACAAGCAAGTTCATCACCAGTATCCCCTCGCTTGGCGACGGGTTTGCTGACTACGCAGATACCTATGTTTTTGAGGGAACCCAGAAACTTGTAAACGCCGCCCTTGCAAAATACAAGGTATCGGCGGAAGAACTCCCCCTGATCAATGGCCAGGTGGCCGCTGCCTATTCTGCCCATCTCAACGGAGATGAAATTAAACCGACCATCACCCTTGATTCATCAGAATTCGGATACTGGCTTAAGTTCGTTGCCTGGATGCAGGAAGATCTAGTAGACGGATGGTGGACAGATCTTGCTCCCCGGGATAATGATCTTATCATTGATCTTGCCACGGGCAGGGTGGTCGACAGGAAATAGACAGACAATGCCTATTTCCTGCCGCAAAAAATTAACAATTGGTTTGCTTTAACCGATTTGCTTTAACAGTTGGTTTACTTTATCAGTTGGTTTACTTTATCAAGGGGTCTGCTTTACAGAAGCTCGCTCACCCGTTTCATGGCGCAGAAATCACCACACATGGTGCAGACACCTTTTTCCAAGGGCTGGGAGGACTCCTTGTATTCACGGGCTTTGCCCGGATCAATGGCTGCAGCAAACTGGCCTTCCCAGTCCAGAGCAACCCTTGCCCGGCTCATTGTCAGGTCTCTCTTTTCCACCCCGGGTATGCCCTTGGCAAGGTCTCCTGCATGGGCTGCTATCTTTGAGGCCATGATCCCTTCCTTGACATCTTCCAGGCTGGGGAGCCGCAAATGCTCCGCTGGCGTGACATAGCAAAGAAAATCCGCCCCGTGCATGGCGGCAAGCGCCCCGCCAATGGCAGAGGTGATATGGTCGTATCCCGGTGCAATATCGGTGACCAGAGGTCCCAATACATAAAAAGGGGCATTGTGACAAAGTTTTTTCTGGAGCTTCATGTTCATCTCCACCTCGTGGAGGGGGACATGGCCCGGGCCTTCGATCATGACCTGGACATTCTTGGCCCAGGCGCGTTTGGTCAGCTCTCCCAGGGTAATCAATTCCTGGATCTGGGGGGCATCGGTTGCATCCATGATGGAACCGGGTCTTAAGCCATCCCCAAGGCTGATGCAGACATCATGCTGTTCACAAATGGCAAGAAGTCGGTCAAAATGTTCGTAAAAAGGATTTTCATTTCCGGTTTTGGTCATCCATTCAAAGAGAATGGCCCCTCCCCGGCTGACAATGCCGCAAAGCCTAGGGTTGTTTCGAATGCTCTGGGCCGCTTGCTGGTTCAGGCCGGCATGGATAGTGATAAAATCAATCCCGTTCTCGGCATGGATTTCAACGGTCTTAAACCAATCTTCAATGGTTATTTCTTCCACGGGTTTTCCCGTGCGTGTCAGGGTGTCATAGATGGGCACACTACCAATCATAACGGGCACTTCACTGACCAGCCGTTTTCGAAATCCTTCGGTGTCCCCTGACACACTAAGGTCCATGATGGCGTCGGCATTGTATTCCAGGGCCAGCTTGGCCTTGTTCATTTCCCCATCAAAAGAGCAGACATCCTTTGACACTCCCAGGTTCACATTGATTTTTGTTTTAAGGCCTTCCCCAACGCCACCGGCTTTGAGGTTGAAATGATTTTTATTGGCGGGAATGGCAATGATTCCACGGGCGACCTTGTCCAGAAGATCCTGGCGGGAGATGGATTCAGCCTCAAGCACCTGCTCCATCTGTGGGGTAACAATTTTTTTTCTGGCTGCATCCATCTGGGTGGTATAGGCATCACTCATTTGTCTTCTCCTAAAATCTTTTTGATTTCATTAATTCGTTCCTTAATATCATCAGCGCCAATGATTTCAGTCATCAGGCAGATGGTTTTGGCTCCCCGGGAGACCAACTCCTTAAGGTGATGACGTTTGATCCCACCAATGGCCACAAAGGGGATGGTGATATGTTTCACCACATACTCAAGGTAGTCAAATCCCACGGCATCACACACATCCGCCTTGGTCTGGGTGGTAAATATGGGGCCCACCCCTATATAATCCGCTCCATCTGCAACGGCTTTTTTCGCCTGGGCAGGGGTATGGGTGGAACATCCCACCCACATATCCGGGGCCAGTTTTTTCACTTCAGGAATGGGCAGATCATCCTGGCCCTGGTGGACGCCATCGGCTCCCACCATCAAGGCAATGTCCAAAAAATCATTGACGATAAAAGGAACGCCCGCATCGGCTGTGATCTTCCGGATCTCCCGACACTCTTCCAACATGGCTTTCCTGCTCTTTTGATCTGATTTTTCCCGGTATTGAAGGAGATCTATTCCCCCCTCCACCAAAAGTTGTGCCGTCTCCACATTGGAGCGGCCCAGGGAAAATTTCTCTCCCAAAATCCCGTAAATTCCCTGGGGGAAAATTGGTTTGGCCGCTTTTCCAGACCCATGTATACGATTCTTCATTTTCTTGACTCCTTAACCAATTTCAAAACGATCCCGGCCATCAAACTTGCCACCAGGCCAATTTTCGGTGGGAAAAGGGGCATGGCATCCATGTCGGAAACAAAATCTCCAACAATGTGACAATTGCCCAAATTTTTCACTCCCACCCCTTTCATTTCTTCTCCTGAAATCCCCGAGGCACAAACCACCTGCTTGCCGGAATCTGCCAGTTCTTCTATGAGCATCTTTTTTGAAGCCTTGTTATCAAACCCTTCCACAACGATATCGCAGTCAAAAAACACCTTAAGGACATCTTCTTGTTTCATGCGGCAATCAATGAGCTCAATCATCATATCCGGAAAGATCCCCAACAGATTTTGTTTCAGGCAAAGGGTTTTAAGTTTACCTGCCTGGTCAATTGAATAAAACTGACGGTTTAGATTGGAAATTTCCACCCGGTCAAAATCCACTATTTTAAGATGGGGCAATCCTGCCTGGGCCAGGTGCCGGGCCACATTTGATCCGATGCCGCCGATTCCGGCGATTCCGATTTTCATATCAAAAGATCTCCCAGTCTTTAAACACCGGCTGATACCCGCTGTCCTGGATCATTCGGGACACCTGGGCCACACTGCGGGTATCGGTCACCTCAAACTGGACGGTTGTGTCCTTTGTGTGAACGGCATACCCGCCCACATCGGTTTTGGATCCGGCTGAATATTTCGTGGCTCCCAAATGGATGAGCCGATCCCTGAACAGGGCAGACTCCCGTGTGGAGATATTGATGCCAAGTCTCGGCATAAACAGGCGCCAGGCCAGCATACACTGGACAAATTTTTTGTCCGACAACAGATTTTTGGGTTCAATGCCGCCTTCTGCCTTGGTCATCCGGGGAAGGGACAGGGAAACCTCCACATGGGGGAAGGTCTGTTCCAGGTATTTGGCATGGATGCCTGCCATAAAGGCTTCTGTCCCTGGGTCCCCCAGCCCGAACAGGGCGCCGATATTCACGGCCCGGAACCCGGCACGGGCTCCCCGCTCCGGGGTCAAAAGCCTATATTCATAATCTGCTTTCTTCCCCTTGGGATGGACCTCTTTATATATTTTCTGATCATAGGTTTCCTGGTAAACCGTCAGGGAATCTGCCCCGGCAGCAGCCATCTTCCCATAGGCATCCTCGTCCATGGGGAACATTTCCAGGGCGATGGAGGAAAAATATTTTTTTAAGATTCCCATTGCAGCCGTTAGGTAGGACAAGGGGGTTTTGGCCGGTGCTTCTCCGGTGAGCACCAGGATGTGGCGGATGCCCATGTCAAAAATGGCCCGGGCCTCCTGTTCGATCTGATCCAGGGTCAACTGGGTTCGCTTAAAGTCTGTGCTGCAATTAAACCCGCAATAGGTGCAGTGGTTGGAACAAAAATCCGAGATATACATGGGGGCGTACAGGCCAATGGTGCGCCCAAAATGTTGATGGGTGAGTGCCGCTGCCTTCTGGGCCATGGGTTCCAGAAAAGGCTGCGCTGCCGGACTCAGGAGGGTCAGCAAATCATAGGACTCCAGTCTGACCTGGGTGTCCACCCGGTTCAGTGTCCTTTGAACATCTTCTGGCAGGATCGAGTCGAAATGGGCTTTAAAATCAAATGATTCATATTCTTTGACCTGGTTAAAAAAGGACATGGCTACTCCCCTAAAAATCCGGTTAAGGGAGAGGAGGCCGCCGCCAGATGATTTTTCCCGGCAAGATTGGCACAAAAGGCCATGCGGCCCGCCATGACGGCCATGGCAAAGGCTTTGCCCGCAAGAGCCGGATCCCCGCTTGTGGCAATGGCGGTATTGACCAGAACGGCATCGGCTCCCATTTCCATGGCTTCGGCTGCCTGGGAGGGGCGCCCGATACCCGCATCCACCACAACCGGCAGCTTGCTGATCTCAATAATCCGTTCAATCATGGATTTCATCTCAAGCCCCCGGTTGGACCCGATGGGAGAGCCAAGAGGCATGACAGCCGCCGCCCCTGCATCGTACAATTGCTGGGTAATGGTAAGGTCGGGCATCACATAGGGAAGGACGATAAAGCCTTCTTTTGCAAGAATCCGGGAAGCTTTGAGGGTCTCGTAATTGTCCGGCATCAGGTATTGCATGTCCGTGATCACCTCAATCTTGATAAAATCGCCGCAACCTGCCTCCCTGGCTATCCTGGCGATTCTCACAGCCTCATCGGCCGTTCTGGCACCCGAGGTGTTGGGCAGGAGGGTCACACTATCGGGAATATGGCTAAGAATATTTCCCTGGTCTGCTGTGGGATCCACCCGGCGCAGGGCCACGGTGATGATCTCGGATCCGCTTGCTTCAAGCATGGGGGCGATCAGGGTTTTGGACGCAAATTTTCCCGTGCCGGTCAAAAGCCGGCTTGAAAAGGTTTTATTGCCAAGGGTTAATAAATCTTTTGTCATGGTTCATCCTCCTCCCACAAAGCTTAGCAGCTCTATGTTGTCTTTATCTTTGATGTGGAGATGACTCCATAATTCCTGTTTGACCACCTCAAAATTGTATTCAGCAATCAGTGAGGTTGGGTTTAGGCCCTGTTTTTCCACAAGATCCATCAAGGAACGACAATGGGTTTCCACAAGCTTTCCATTCAGGTTGATTTTCATCACATCTCCAAAAAACAAAACATTAATGGTGTTGTCCTGAACGGGCACAAATTGTATCGACGGAAAAAAAGAATGGAATAAACGACTTGCAAACGAACACCACTTTCCCTACGCCGGTACTAACCGTATCAGGTTCTAAGGGTTGAAGTTTGCCAACTTCTCTCAGCTAATAAAAGCACCCCCAGTGAACAGACCGAGATGATAGACCAATTTTCCCTGGCAGTCAATCTGAAATATCACGCAATTGTCAGGGGCACATACAGGCCCCCAAAAAAAAGAGCCCTCATGCCGGGCTCGGCATGGGGGCTCTTTTAAAGGTGTGAATGGCAAAATAGTTAGTTGCAACTAATTTATGTTGACAGAAAAACATTTTCTCGATATAAGCCCACAGAATTAAAAACTGACCCATTTTAAGAGGAAAATTAAGTGGATAACAAAAAAAAATCCTGCGTTAGATGTCTATACCAGAATCCATCGGCAATCACTGCAACAACAATTTTGCACCAGTTTTCAGAATCCCTGGGAGCTGCAATCGATGCAAAGGATCCCTTTACAAGCCTTCACTCAGAAGAGGTTGCAGAAATAGCCCATTCCATTGCCCTTGCCATGGGAATTGACCCTGGAGAGGCTGATATTATTCATATCGCCGGGCATCTTCATGATATTGGAAAAATAGGAGTTCCGGATGCAATACTAAAAAAGCCGGGCGCATTGAGTGATGAAGAATGGCAGTCTATCAAAAAGCATCCGGACACCGGTGCAAATATTCTTTGTCCAGTTGCATCCCTCATGGAAAGCGGAGTTGTGGAGATGGTCCGGCACCACCATGAACGATATGATGGTAAAGGATATCCCGGGGGACTGAAAGGCGAGGCGATCCCCTTGGGTGCAAGGATAATTGCCCTGGCCGACAGCCTTTCTGCCATATTACAAACCCGCCCCTACAGGCCTTCCAGGGATTTTGACTGTGCAGTTGCTGAAATCGTTGACTGCTCAGGGACCCAGTTTGATCCGAATGTTGTAACCGCTTTCATGGGTATTTCCGCAGAGATCTGTTCAATTCTAAAATTTTTAAGCCCGGAACAGGACAAAATTGCTTAAAATAATGGGATTCATTTCTTTTCATCGCTCAAAGAAAAAACCCGGATGGGGTCCGGCTTACCCTTCACTTTGATCTCCGGCATGGACTGAAAATCATAGTGATCCGACAGAAGGGTTTGAACGGCCTCACTGACCAGGATGTCGGTCTTAAATTCCTTGGTCAGTCCCTGGATTCTTGAGGCCAGGTTCACCGTGTCACCGATCAATGAATAGGCAGATCGATCTTCACTGCCGATATTGGCCGCCAGAACATATCCGGTATGGATTCCCACCCCGTGGGCGATGGGGGCAATCCCCTCCCCCGCAAGCCGCTTATTGAGCTGTGTCAGGCGGTGGCGCATGGCAAGGGCGGTCTTAACGGCTGAAAGTTCATGATTCGCCTGGTATATGGGGGCACCGAACACCGCCTCCACTTCATCTCCGATAAACTGAAGGATCAATCCCTGGTTCTCCTTGATGGCACCGGCCATTTCATTGAGATAGGCATTCAAGACATAAATTAATTCTTTGGGTGGAGTGACTGCCACCAGGGGGGTAAAATTCCTCAAATCCGCGAATAAAATGGTGGCCTCCTTGAATTCTCCGTCCAGGGGTACCCTGCCACTTAGAATTTCATCCCGGATTCTTGAATCCACATATTTACCAAAGGTATCCTTGATAAACTCCCGCTCCCTCAAACCCTGGGTCATGGCATTGAGCGTTTCTCCTGCAGCCCCGATTTCATCATTGCTGAACACCTTTGCTTTTTCTGAAAAATCACCCTTTCTCACATGGTCCATGACCCGGATAATCTCGACTATGGGCCGTTTAGTATGATGGGCCACCAGCCAGGACAGGACAATGGCCACCCCCATGAACAGGATGCTTTCTTTGATAATGATATCTTCCATGCGGCTGACCAGCATGAGCAGGGTCATTTCATCCATCATCTGCATCTGTTTAAACCTATGCATGGTCATGTGTATAACGGCTAATGGCACCACGGACACGGCAAAGATCAGGGCAGCAAATCTCACACTCAAACTGATGACTTTCACACCCCGTACCGTTGACAGATCTCCTTCCGGGAAAAACAAGGGGACCAGGGAGTGCTGGGACATATGCTCCACCCAGAAAAAGGCCAGGGTCACGGTGATCATCCCGCTGGCAATACCAACCCCGCTGGCAGGAGATCCTGCCAGCCAGAAAAGGATGGATCCGATGCTCCAGACAATCATATCCAGAATAACGATCATATAGGGTTCATTCAATAACCTGCGGCGGGCGTTTTCCAGCAAAACAGGATCCTGATCCCGGCCCTGATAAAAGGATTTCAGGCAGTGCCGGATGGGCCTTTCATACCAGATGGTGATCAATGACATCACCACTACACAAATGGAACTATAGAAAATATCCAGGTAATAGACTGTACTTAAAATATCCAGGGAGGCATCCCCGGCCCTGTTAATAAACATAATACGGGTCAGCCAGTCGCCAAGGAAAAGAGCAGCCATATTGCCCAGGAGCACGGCATTGGAAATATAAAAATAGTGGACACGGCTTTTGATCTGTTGCGTGGTTCCCATAGGTTCCTTTCCTTTCTTTTACATGTTCTTAACCCAAGACTATTGATCAAGAACCTATATTTGTAAAGAAAATATTGACTTGGCCCCTACCTGTCATGTAAATATGGTTTTCATAATTTTAGGGTAGTGTCTGGTCCACGGAACACGGTGAAACTCCGTGACGGTCCCGCCGCTGTAATCGGAAATATTTATTTTTTGTTAGTGCCACTGTTCACACGGGAAGGCCATGAAAAATAAATTTAATGCCGAAAGTCAGAAGACGAACCAGACATTCTTGATTCTGTAAGACTCGATGGTAAAGGGTTTTGTAAGATAATTATTCTTGCAAAACCTTTTTGTGTTTTGCAAGGAACCGCATAGCGAGGAAACTATGACAACACAGATAGAATCCGCCCGTCAGGGCATCATCACCGAAGAAATGAAAATCGTGGCCAAATCAGAAGGCCTGTCCGAAAGCTTCATCCTGGCCCATGTGGCAAAGGGGGAGATCGTGATTCCCTGCAACCCCAATCGGAAAAATCAGAAAATTGTGGGTATTGGTACAGGCCTTCGGACCAAGGTCAATGCCTCCATCGGTACCTCATCTGATATCTGTGATATTGACCTGGAAGTTCAAAAAGCAAAAGCCGCCGAAGAAGAAGGGGCAGACACCCTCATGGAATTGTCCGCAGACGGAGATCTGGACCTGGTTCGGCGAACCGTGCTTGCCAACACCAATCTTCCCGTGGGCAATGTGCCTTTGTACCAGGCCTTCAAAGAGACCATCCGAAAATATCAAAACCCGGCCAAGCTGGACCCTGAATATTTGTTTGAACTCATTGAACGACAATTAGAAGACGGGTTGAGCTTCATGGCCATCCATTGCGGCATCAACTTATACACCATTGAACGTTTGAGAAAACAAGGATTTCGCTACGGCGGCCTGGCCTCCAAGGGTGGCACCTATATGGTGGCCTGGATGGACATCAATAAAAAAGAGAATCCCTTGTATGAGCAGTTTGACAGGGTTTGTGATCTCATGAAAAAATATGATGCCGTCCTCTCTTTGGGCAACGGTATCCGGGCCGGGGCCATCCATGACAGCCATGACCGGGCCCAGATGGCGGAAATGATTATCAACTGCGAGTTGGCGGAAATCGGCCGGGCCAATGGATGCCAGATGATGGTGGAGGGTCCGGGCCATGTCCCGTTAGACGAAATTGAGGGCAATATCATGCTGGAAAAACGCATGTCCGGCAATGCTCCCTATTATGTGCTGGGCCCCATCCCCTGCGATACAGGGGCAGGCTATGATCATATCTCGGCTGCCATCGGTGCCGCCAGTTCCGCAAGGTTCGGTGCAGACCTTGTCTGCTATATTACACCTGCCGAACACCTGGCCCTGCCCGATGTCAATGATGTCAGGGAGGGGGTCCGGGCCACCCGACTTGCCGCCCGCATAGGCGATATCTCCAAATATCCGGACCGACGGGAAAATGAAAAACAGGCGGCCATGGCAAGGCGGGACATGCGGTGGGATGACCTTGAAAAACACCTGCTCTTCCCAAAAGTCGCACGACAGATAAGGGAAGAACGGGCACCAGAGCAAAAAGACACCTGCACCATGTGTGGGGATTTTTGTGCCATGAAAAAAGGCATGGAAATTTTTGGAAAAGATATAACAGACAAGAGGTAACGCCATGTCATTACTTGAACATACCATTGGATCCATACCAAAAACCTTGAACCAGGAAGCCTTTGATGCGGCCAATGACCGGCTGGCCAACCAGGCAAAACCTGCGGGTAGCCTAGGAATAATGGAAGATATTTCGGCCCGACTGGCCGCCATCAAGGGAACCATTGACGTACACTTGACCAACAAACGCATTGTCACCTGCGCCGGAGACCATGGGGTTACAAAGGAAGGCATCAGTCTCTTTCCCGCTGAAGTCACCCCCCAAATGGTCTTGAATTTTGCAGCAGGCGGCGCATCGGTCAATGTTATCGGCAAGCATGCCGGTGCCATTGTAAAAGCGGCTGATATCGGTGTGAACTATGATTTTGATCCGGATCTGCCCATTTTCCATAAAAAGGTGCGGCACGGCACCGCAAATTTTACCAAAGAACCTGCCATGACAAGGGAGGAGGCCATTGCCTCCATTGAAGCCGGCATTGAAATTGTAGGGGAACTCATGGCTCAATCCCCGGTGGACCTTCTGGGCACCGGCGACATGGGTATCGGCAATACCACCCCCTCCTCGGCCATTATTGCCGCCTTTTCAGGAATCCCCGTGGAAAAGCTCACAGGTCGTGGAACCGGTATTGATGATGCCGCCCTTAAAAACAAGATCGCTGTCATCCAGAAAGGCCTGGACCTTCACAAACCAAACCCGTCAGACCCCCTGGACATCCTTTCCAAGGTGGGGGGGCTCGAAATCGGGGGACTTGCCGGATTGGTGCTGGGGGCTGCGGCCCATGGAATCCCCGTGATCTGTGACGGCCTGATTTCAACGGCCGGGGCACTCATTGCCTGTGAACTGGCACCCGCTGCCAGGCAATATCTCTTTGCCAGCCATAAATCCGTGGAAATAGGCCATAAATACATGCACGACCGCCTGGGGTTAACCCCCCTAATTGATCTTCAGTTCAGGCTGGGGGAAGGTACCGGCGCTGCCGTTTGCATGGAGTTGCTGGACCTTTCCACAAGGATACTGGCAGACATCAAAACCTTTGAAGAGGTCGGGGTGACCAACGTCTAAGTTCCCCCATCCCATTGATGTTTAAAGTGTAGTAACAAAAAGCCCCTGGAAATTTTTAATTCCCAGGGGCTTTTTTACTAACTTTTTAAAAAATATGGGTTTCCCGGATTGCTTTTTGTAACCCTGCCATATAAAGATTAAGTCAATTGATTGCAATGGGTTTTCCCCCAGGAAAGTATCCTGTAACCGACAGAGCGAAGCCATGCCTTTTTTCTCTTTATACTCCTGTCCAAAAAAATCTTACAAATCATCCAGAGGACTTGGCACTCCGTGCCCCCCTGCTGTAGATCATGGTGGTGGAAACATCCTTGTGGCCGAGCAAGGCCTGGATCGTCCGAATCCCAGGGCCTTATCCTGCTCATGCCAGGCTTTGGCTTTGACAAGATGATTTTCGAGCAAGGGGATAATTGTTTAACCTTTTTTTTCCATTATTCAAATCCGATCTAACTCATTCCATGGAAGGTAATGTATCTTTTTATCCAGTCGCAATAGGTACGTTCAGTGTGAATGGAATAATGTATTACCCTCATGATGTCACGGACTTGATTTAATATTTTTTCTCTTTTTCCTTGGACATTGATTAACCCCACCGATAGAAATTTACACACGGCAAGTTTACTGGACAATAAGGCATTTTTCAAGTTATCAAGGCAAATAGACCTGATAATCAATTGGTTAAGTGCCAAATATAAATGGGAAACGAAAATAAATGAATAATGATTTTTGTTATCTTCTCCGAGTTCGATATTCTGAATGCGATGCACAAAAAGTAGTATTTAATGGAAGATATGTAGATTATATTGACATCGCTGTCACAGAGTTCATGCGGGTCATTTGGGGCAATTATAATGATATTTTATCTAATGGGATTGATAATCAAGTAGTAAATCTTTCAATTAATTGGAAAGCACCAGCTCATTTCGATGAAATTATTGCTATTATTGTTAAGCCTATCAGAATAGGAACCTCATCTTACTCTTTACAAGTTGACTTCTACAATTATAAAAGTTCCACAATTATTGCATCTGCTGAAATTGTTTATGTAATGGTAAGTATTAATCAACATATTAAAATGGATATTCCACAAGATATGCGTAAACAACTTGAGGAAGGGGCTCCCGGAATAAAAATTGATCATGCAGGATCAAAATAGGCACTTAACAATTTTTTGCAAGGGACCGGGCTACAGCTTGGTTTTTCGCAGGTTGTAGCACTTTCAAACATTATCTTTCAGCCGTCGTTTTCGCTATTTACGCCCGGCCTCTGAAAAAGTCGTTATCTTCCCCAAAAATATCATTCAAAGGGGCTTCTTAATATGAAACCACATTTTGAAATAGTAGATATTAAAGATGCCCAAAAACTCACCTCAATTTCAATTGACGCCTTTCATACAGACTTTGTGGTTGCTGGGAGGAGTACAAAGGGTGGCCCTCCGGGATATGATTCAGTCGAATTTCATGAACAAATGATCAAAGAGGCAACGAAATTCTTTAAGATTATGATTGGCAATGACATTATTGGAGGATTTTGGTTTATCCAAGAAAATTCAGAAGAGGCATATCTATACCGCTTATTCATTGACCCGAAATTTCATTGTAAGAGCCTTGGTTTACAATCTTTCTACTTTTTATTCTCAAATTTTCCAGATATTAAAATTTGGACCCTCAAGGTGCCAATTTGGAATACAAGAACTCCCAAAGTTTATAAGAAGATAGAATTTGAAATTGTTGCTGAATCAGAAAAATTTTTGTTTTTTAAAAGAATGAAAAGATAACTCAGCGCTGGAGTCGACCGGGGTATACTGAGCCAGTTTGAAAAATATGAGTTTTAATAAAATTTTTATCATTCTGAACGTGTTGTTTTTGGCCCCCCGGCAACTCAGCTTAAACGTTCTCAATAAAAAAAGGATACAAAATGTTCATAGTTTCATTAACATATAAAAAAGACTTAACAGAAGTCGATAAATTCATTGAAGCACATGTTAAATTTTTAAAAGAGAAATATGCAAAAAATATATTCCTTGCATCAGGAAGAAAAATTCCAAGATCAGGTGGAGTCATATTAGCTAAAGCAACAAGCAAAGATGAGTTATTGAATGAATTGAAAGATGATCCATTTTACATTAATGAAATAGCTGATTATGAGATAATTGAATTTGTTCCAAGTATGACATGTAAAGAGTTGGAATATATAAAAGAATAAAAAAATCTGAGAACCAATAGGTGCACTTAACAGCTATTACGCTCTGCTCCATAGCTGCAAGTGACCATAAACATTATATGTTACTACCAAATATGGAAAAACTATGGATGATTTATTAATTGCTTTAAGTATTGGCCTTGTTGCTGGGACTATAGATGTCATTCCTATGATAATTCAGAGGATTGATAAAGTTTCCTGCATATCTGCTTTTTTTCATTGGGTAGTTCTGGGTATTATCATTCCATTTGTAAATTGGGATATTCTACCTTGGCTAAAAGGATTTATAATTGCAGAATTAGCTGCTATTCCAATTTTAGTCTTGGTATATCCAAAAGATCGAAAAGCCATAACTCCAATATTAATCTTTTCTGCCGTACTTGGTATGGGAGTTGGCTTGGCAGGATCAACGTTTATTGGATAAAAATTAACAACACCATATAACCTCGCGCTGGAGTTGACCGGGGTATACTGAGTTGGTTTGGAAAATATGGATTTTAATAAAATTTTTATCATACTGAACGTGTTGTTTTTAGCCCCCGGCAACTCAGCTTAACCGTTATGCTTTTTACGATAAACATCTATAAGGAATTTTGATTTTGATTGCAATCCCTCAGCTAAAAAACAACGATAGCTCAGATAACCAGTTAATTCCAGAAATCAAAAGGATGCATGGGAAACTGAGACATATCCCAACAGAGCGTTTAATCGACGACAGTATATATAGATGTTTTTTTCCAACAATATGAGATTAATCCAAATAATTTTAGCATAAAAGATACCATCGGTAATTCTCTATACGTAATGCTCCAAAGTATTGTTCTTACATATTTAACAATGTCGGATGGTATTTTACCTTCGGGAAATTTGATTAGCTTTCGTGAGCTCCCGGACGGCAGCAATTATTGTCATGCTTTTCAGGGATATGCTCCTGATAGATTGGCGAGATATTTTAAAGAAGATGTTCATAGGCTTCATCAAGTTTGTTTGAAAATAGGTGGAAGGCCCATTACTCTCGGTGATCTATCTTATGAATTTGATGTGTTTCCAAGAATTAAAATAGTTTTAGCTTATTATATTGGTGAAGAGATCTTTCCAACTCGGGCATCTCTGCTGTTTGATTCAAACGTGGATCATTATATGCTAACTGCAGGGATGGCATCGGTAGGATATCATTTAGTAGATATAATTATCAAAAATAGTAATGTTTAAGCATGACAAGTCGTTGTAGCGGACCGCAAGTGGTGGGCCACTTGTCCCCTCGGTTGCGCTCGGCGGCCCTTGAACGCCAACATTATGTGATAAATAAGGAGCATTAATAATGAAAGCAGATATATTTGTAATGAAAAATATTATAGCCAATATGAAAAAAAACAAGACGATCTTTATTTATCTGATAGCTGTAATTGTATGTTTGTTTTTGTCAGCCTGTGCCATAAACAACTCAGCAATTCAGAATAAAAAATTAACCGCTGATTCTGCCGATGGCAGTCGCATTGCTTATGGGATCAGCGGGCAGGGGGAAACCGCCCTTTTATTCGTCCACGGCTGGTTATGTGACCATAAAGTTTGGCAACCTCAGATTGATTATTTTTCAAATAATTATAAAGTAATCTGGTTAGATCTGGCCGGTCACGGAGACTCTGAAACCAAACGTCAGAGATTCACGATGTCAGCATTTGCTCAGGATGTTAAGTCGGTTTCTGATGAGGTTGGCGGAGAAAAAATAATTCTTGTTGGCCACTCCATGGGAGGCCCAATAGTGATTGAAACTGCAAAATTGCTTGGAGAAAAAGTGATCGGAATCGTCGCCGTTGATGCTTTTTATACTCCGCTTGCATCTCTTCCAGAAGAAATAAAATTGACTTTTCTTGAAAAATTGAAAAATGATTATCCTATTGCCTTGGCAGAAACGGTGAAGTCAATGTTTACGAAAAGTTCAAATCCGGATCTGATAGATTTATATTATAAAAATATGCTTGTTGCTGATCATAAGATGGGAATCAGTTCATTATATGAATGCATCAGATGGAATTCACAAAAAGAACCGTCGGAGCTTATAAAATTTTCAAGCAAACTTCATAATATCAATGGTGCGCCGACAGGTAACGAAAAAGCTTTGCATGAAAGTGTCGTTTTAATCCCAGGCGTCGGACATTTTGTGGCCCAAGTAAAACCGAATGAATTTAATGCGGCATTGGAAATGATTATTGAAAATTACAAAACTAATTAAAAAAGTACACATAACCCGGTGCTGCACTCGGACACAAAGGGCTCTGGTCACTGTTGCTCCCTCCGCCTTTGTGCCGGTGAGCTTATAGTTCGGTGTCAACAACTATATAATCGAAAGAGGATATGAATTATGCACAAAAGTATAATAGAAATTGAACAGCTGCTTTATCACTGTTGTCATGCTGTCGATCAAGGGAATATTGATAATATAATGGGATGTTTTCACCCAAACGCGACCTTGATAATAAATTGGGAAGAAAATGGTAAACATTCAGGGCATGAAGAAATACGTCAATGGTTCCTTAACTATACTCAAGTAATGAAATCAGCAGTGAAATATTTACGTCACAAAATAACGTGCCCATTGATAGAAGTAAATGGTGATGAGGCTACTGCCTTTTCATATTTGGATGTAGATGCGGCACCAAAAGATGCTGGTCAGGTAATAATAACGGTTTGTCGATATGAAGATAAACTTACTAAACTTAACGGGAAGTGGTTTTTAAAAGAAAAATCTATATTCATGGATGATACATATACAATAACAAAATAAATCACCGAACAACAGCATAACCGGCTGGGTTATGTTTAAAAACTGTACAAAATTATCAAAGCCCTGAAAACGAGGAACAATTAAGAGAATGAAACAAAATGATTTAGAATTATTGTTCAACAATCTACCTGACGCACCAAATGTTATGGCAAAAAACAATTTTGCCAATACGGCAGTTCTTGTTCCTCTCGTCTGTATTGATGGCGAAATGCATCTTTTATTTCAAAAGCGAGCTGAATCCATTCGCCAAGGATCAGAAATATGCTTCCCCGGAGGTTTGTTTGATCCGAAAACAGATAAAAGCTATGAAGATACCGCTATAAGAGAAACTATTGAAGAGCTTGGAATTGATAGAGACCAAATCAAAATAATAGGAAGACTCGATACCTTAGTTTCGGTTCTTGGCGTCACTGTTGACCCATTTCTTTCTGTCATACCAAAAGAAGCCTTGTCTTCACTTAAGATAAACCCTCAAGAAGTGGAAAAAGTGTTTACTCTTCCAGTATCCGTGTTCTGTGAAAATAATTTAGAAAACTACAAGGTTAGATTAATAGCACAATCGTCATATATTGATAAAAATGGAAAAGAAATTACTTTGCTCCCCAGTGAAGATCTTGGGTTGCCTGAAATATACCATAAAAATTGGGGTGGCATGCACCATAGAGTTCTTGTCTATAAAACGGGAAAGGGAATAGTATGGGGCATTACTGCTGAAATCATACATGATATGATAGACAAACTTCGATAACCACAACCTATCACTGGACGGGACCGCGAGCAACTCAGCTGCCTTTCTCAAGTGCTGTGGCTCGGCCCGTCAGTTCAACCGTTATGTAAAAATTAAAGAAAGAGAATAATAAATGGAACATGTATTTTTTTGCACAGGTCACGAACTTAAAATTCCAAATATTGTGAAAAGTGAAGGTCTTTACCTATATGATGAACAAGGTAAAGGTTATATGGATTTAGAGTCAGGTGTTTGGTGTACGTCTATAGGGCACAATAATGCTGAGATCAACAGAATAATTAAAAGCCAAATAGATTCATTGATGCACGCAGGTTTTTGCTACTCAAATGAAATATTAGAAAAATCAGCAAAATCAATTCTTGAAATCGCTGATTTTAATAATGGGAAAGGTGTTTTTCTCTGCTCTGGCAGCGAAGCGATTGAGGTATCAAGGCAGATGGCTAAACATCTAACTAAGAAAAACGTATCCTTGACACTCCATGACTCATATCTTGGTGCATATTCTTCAATAACCGACAAATCAAGGAATTGGTATCTGTTAAATTGGGAGCAATGTAAAACATGCCCTGATAAAGAAACGTGTGATCCATCATGTGAAGTGCTTCAAAAAATACCAAAAGATATATCTGAGTTTATTTTTGAACCAGGCAGTTCTTCTGGTTTTGTAGGGTTTCCTCCAAAGTCATTGATAAATAATATTGTCAAAATTGTTCGAGACAGCGGAGGGAAAATTATCGCCAATGAAGTAACAACAGGTATCGGACGAACCGGTAAATGGTTTGGGTATCAACATTATGAGATCATTCCCGATTTTATTGCTGTTGGTAAAGGAATTGGAAATGGATACCCTGTGAGTATTGCTCTTATCAATGAATTTACGACAAAACAACTGGAACTAAATCCGTTTCATTATTCCCAATCCCATCAAAATGATCCTTTGGGAGCTTCAATTGTACATGGTGTTCTTCAATTCATTGAAGAAAATAATTTACTCTCGAATGCGGAATGTAATGGTTTGTTACTTCACAAACATCTTGAATCACTTGTTGATAATGAGATTATTATTGAGGTTCGTGGAAGAGGGTTGATGTTTGCAGTTGATATCAAAAATGAAAAAATTACCAATTTCATTTTTAAAGACCTTATTGAAAAGGGATATATAGTGGGGAATCGAGGTTCTTCATTTAGGATTGATCCACCACTTACAATTACAGAAACTGAGATTGATGGATTCATCAAGGCTTTAAGAAAATCAATATCTCGTTTCAAATTACTCACATAACGAATACATTCACCTGACCTTCCCGCCACTGTCGCTCTGGGAAAGGCTGGTGATGTCGGCGTTATCTTTTTAATCTCAAAGGAACAAATTGATATGGAAATAGACCTGACAAAATTGGAACCCAGACATTCCCATGATCTCCTTACAAGTTCCATCATTCCTAGACCGATTGCTTGGGTTTCATCAATCAATGAAGATGGACAGTCAAATATTGCACCATTTAGCTTTTTTACTGGTGTCTCCTGGGCTCCACCTATAATTGCATTTTCCGTGGTGAATCGATCAGACGGGACAAAAAAAGATACGGTAATTAATATTCAAAAAGTCCCAGAGTTTGTTGTTAACATCGTTTCTGTCGATCAATTATCGGTAATGGAGGCAACAGCAAAGCCAATACCTTATGGGGAAGATGAATCTTTTATTAATGGAATCAACTTGATTCCTTCAAAAAAGATCAAGCCTTATAGAATCCAGGAAGCAAAGATATCATTTGAATGTTCTTTGGAACAAATTGTTAGAGTAAGTGAAGGGCCAAATGCTGGTAACCGTTCTAAGGAGGGTATATTAAGCACATCGATGCCGGTGTTTTGACAGTTGCTTATACGGATGAGGGACTTCCCGGCGGGATTCCGGTTTTTCTGATGCACGGATTTCCTTATGATGTGCACTCATTTGATGATGTAACACCGAAGCTTGTCGCAGCGGGCTGCCGCGTCATAACACCATACTTGCGTGGATTTGGTTATACACAGTTTCTATCTAAGGACACACCACGTTCAGGCCAGCAGGCAGCACTCGCCCATGATCTCCTCTCTCTGATGGATAGATTAGAAATTGGGAATGCCATATTAGCGGGTTATGATTGGGGAGGCCGAGCTGCATGCATTATCGCAGCGTTGTGGCCCGAGCGAGTTAAGGGGCTCGTGTCTTGTGGTGGTTATAATATTCAAAATATACCTGACGCTATGAAACCACAGGCACCGGAAAATGAATTGCGTTATTGGTACCAATATTATTTTCACAACGAACGCGGCAGAGTCGGGTTAGAACAGAAGCGATATGAATTTTGTAAATTCCTATGGCAGATCTGGTCACCTCACTGGAAATTTGAAAAACAAACATATAATCAGACCGCCGATTCTTTTAATAATTCTGACTTTGTCGAAGTCGTTGTACATTCTTATCGTCATCGTTACGGATTGGTGGCGGGTGATCCGACTGTCGAAAAAACAGAGCAGTTATTGACTTCACAACCTCACATCAATGTTCCTACAATAGCTCTGGATGGTGGTGGTGATGGGGTCATGCCTTTAGGCGGCTCAGAATCCCACAGTTGTTTTTTTTCAGCCGCATATGAACGCCGTGTAATTCCTTTGGCAGGTCATAATTTGCCCCAGGAAGCTCCGAATGAATTTGCAGAAGCGATATTATTATTTGCTCAATGAGCAGGGAGATAATTATGAATTTTATTGAAGTGGAAATTTGTGAAGGAAGAAATGAAAGACAATTCTAAAATACACGGTGTTTTCAGTTTAAACGAACTGATAACAAATGATTTAACGTCGGCAAAG
>CAXHYW010000009.1:0-20315 GCA_964021475.1 uncultured Desulfobacteraceae bacterium
AACTGCGGACCCCCATCACCATCATTGCCCAGAATACAGAGATCCTTAAAAGAATTTCAACCCTGGACACCTTGAAAGCCAGAGCCATGGAAGAAAGGGCTGTAAACCGGATAGACAGGGCATCCTGCAACATGAAAAATATCATAGAAACCCTTTTGTGGATGGGCCGTGAAAATACCCATGATCTTTCCATGACCTCTGTAAGGCTGGACCTTCTGATAGGCGAGGTTGCTGAAAATCTTTTGCACCTGCTAAAGGATAAGGATGTGACAATTGATGTCTCAGTTTCACCCGTAACCGTGAAGGTTTTAGAAACCCCTTTGCGGATCATACTTGAAAATCTTGTTCGGAACGCATTTTTTCATACCTCATCAGGGGGGATCAAAATTCATCAAAGGGATGAAACCATCAGCATTGTCAATGATTTTAAGAAAGATGAAAATCTAACCGGTTTTGGTTTTGGACTCAAACTGACTTCCAGGCTCATTAACAAGATGGACTGGACATATAAAGCCGAGTCTTTTCCAGGCAAACACCGGGTGATTTTATCACTATTCTCCCGGGCATAACCTTACTGGATTCCCAATATACATCGGATAAAATGGGTCTGATCCCTACAGCTTTTGTGACCCAGGTCACAAAAAATATCAATCAGATACGTATACTTCGATAGTTTCTTAAATAAGGCTAACTTTTTATGTTTCCTTAACCTATTTTTAACCGTTGTTTAACTATGATGTTTGTTAAACAAACTATGGATCAACAAACTTTAAGTGGAAGTATCGATAGAAACAAAAGGAAAATCAGATGGAATTTCACAACAAAGATGTACCAGGCGTTTTTTTATTTTCTGGGAACAAAATTATTAAACAGATCAACCGGCATTCAACAGGTCTGGCCCTTTTAGTGGTGCTGTTTTTAACCGGATTACTGGTTCCGGTCTGCTCTGCTGAACTGACCACGCAGGATGTGCTGATTTCCATATCGGACAAGGGGACGGGGCCAAACCTTGCTAAGACTGCCAATGCCGCGGCAGCACTGAGCAAAAATGTAGGACAGTTCTGCAAAGACCAGAATTCCAATACCCTTGAACAGGCCCGGACGGCCTGGAAAACCGCCTATCTGGCATGGCGGCATGCTGAATCCTTTATGTACGGACCCTCAGCCAGGCTTGAAAAAAAGATAAATGTATGGCCGGCTGCCACGGTGGTACTGGATGTGGCCGTTAAAGATAGTAAGCTGGGACATATGCTAAACACGGCAGATACCAGGGGATTTTCCGGACTGGAATATCTGCTGTATGCCAAAGGTTCCGAAACAGCCGCAAAGGCGCGTTGCAGCCACATGCTCGCCATTACCCGGGAAATTGTCACGGATACAAAAGAGTTGAAAACCCAATGGGAAACAAAGACAGATGAGTTTAAGCGTGCCGGTGACGGCAATCCTTTTTTACTGCCCGAAGATGCCTTAAGTCTGATGGTTGCCAGGGTATTAAATGTCACCGAAGTGCTGCTCAGGGACCGCATCGCCGTTGTCAGTAATTTTTTTGAAAAACCCAGCCGGCCTGACAACCTTGAAGCCTGGCTGAGCCGATCTTCGGTTTTATCCCTGGAAGCGACAGTTAAAGGGATCCGCCAGGCAATTGTGGGCGACGGCAGCACAGGGCTTACTACACTTGTGGCCACAAAGGACGGGTTGTATGAATCAAAAGATCCCAAACTTGCCAGAGATATCAAAAAGCAGCTGGGTAAAATTGAAAAAACATTATCCAAACTAAATAAAATTCAGGATTTCCACGCCCGGATCAAGGATAAACCCGGGACCCTCAAAAAATTGTACAAGCAGCTGAATACACTCCAGGAACAGCTGGTGGAGGCCGCCCTGGTGCTGGAGCTTGACGTCCGTTCCGGTATTGAGATCCAGTTGACCGAGTAAAATGAAAGATTAGACTGACAGATTAGATTATAAATGCGTAACCATTAACAAGGAGTGAAGAATGAAAAAACGATTTATTTTATGGACGGGCAGGCCCGTCATTATCAGTTTAATTTTTTTCCTGGGACTGGCCCTACCGCTGCATGCAGCAACGGAAGGAGGGATCAAGAAGGGTGTTGAAGATTTTTTGTTTGAGAAAAAAGCCTATACTGCTGTGGAGGACTATACCGAGAACACAGTGTTCAAGACCATCGAACTTCTGGTGCAGGAGATTGAAAACCTGAACACGGCAGTGGCTGGGCTTTCTAAAAGCCGGACCGATGCTGACATGGCCAAAACAATTGAGGCCTGGAAAGGCGCTATGGCCCAGTTCAACCGGCACTGGGCTTTTAATTACGGACCCGCAGCCCATTATGATTTTCACAAACAGCTGGCCACTTGGCCCTTTGACAAGGTATGGGTGGATCATTACCTGGATGAAATTGAAAAGGGAAACCTTGAGGTTACGGCCCGGTTCTTGCGCAAAAACAAGCATTCCTCAACACGGGGTCTGAACACGGCAGCCTATCTGCTGTTTCGGGACGGCAAGGTCCGCCCTGCCAAAAAAATCACCCCTGCTGAGTTGAAATACTTAAGGGCGGTATCCCAGGCCCTTTTGATTGAAAGTGTCGATTTTGAAGCCTCCTGGCGGGGAACCAAAAATCTTTCTAAAGAAAAGCGCAAAATTCTTAAAGATGCCGGAGTAAAAAAACGTTCCAGCTATGCTGTTGAATTTACCAACCCGGGTGAATCCGACAGTCGGTATACCTCCATTTCCATTCCTCTCCAGGAAATCTTCCAGGAATGCACCACCGTGATCGAAGATATGGTGGCCGGGTTTTCAGAGCTGGGCCAGGTACAGGAAAAATCTGCATACTGGGACAGTATTGATCCCTACGCAGATGCTCTGGATATGCTCAAGGGCGTGGAAAATTCCTATTATGGCGGTGTGGATGGTGCAAGGGATGCCTCTTTGTCCGATCTTGTGGCCAAGAAAAACCAGATCCTTGACCGCCGGATTAAGGCCTCACTGGCCCATTCAATGGAACGGATTAAAGCTGTTCGTGATCTTCCTTCCGGCGCCGATGCACAAACCCGTGAGCTCATGGTCAAAATTGCAGTATCAGAATGCGAAAAACTGTTTGACAGGATTACGGCTGCCACTCCCCTGGTCACTGCAGACTCGGCCGTGAAACCCTGGGCCGCGTACGGCAGATAAATGCGTGAATGTTTTGTTACCCTTTTTATAATAAGGAATAGATACATGAATAAATGGTCAATTTTGTATAACCACAAAAAAATGATGTTTCAGATAGCCCTGGCAGGGGCCCTTGCCCTGGCAGTCCCCTGTCTTCAAACAGCCTATGCCCACAGGGCCATTGGCGGAGTTCCCAAGGATCTATCCGAAGAATATTATACGGGCGGAAAAATGGGCACGGTGTTTTCCACCACCTCAAGGTGCATGGAGCTGCCTTCGCCTGCGGTTTCAGCAGACGAAGATCTGGCTGAGAAATTTGGCGCAGGTGAGGTGATTTTTGAGGCGGATTTTGTCACGGATCAGGACGCACCTTTTGGGGGTCTAGGTCCTATTTACAACAATAATTCCTGTCGGAACTGCCATCCCAACTACGCCCGGGGACGGCGGGTGGACAGCTGGGACGAGCAATTCGGCAACAGCTATCTGGCCTTTGTTCACACCCCTGATGGCAAGTTTGTCAAAGGGGTGAAGTTCATGTTCCAGACCATGGCTTCCCCACCTTACAAGCCCCTGGGTAAAACAGTGGATCTTAAATGGCATGAATATGTGGATAACCATGGCAACAAATATCCGGACGGCACCCCTTACAACAAGGGCAAGGAATATGAAGGCAGTCTGATCTATCCAACTGCCAGTATTGTGGACCCTCTTATTGAACTTCCGGCCAATCACAAGGTCAGCATTGAAGGCACCATCGGCATACCCGGAACCGGTCTTCTGGATGCCATCAAGGATGAGGACATCATTGCCGAGTACGATCGTCAGCAGAAACTTGAAGGCCCGGTGAAAGGCGCCATCAAGGGTAAACACGGCCGGTGGATAACCGAACCCTATGACGGTGAGAAACACTTGGGCAAATTTACCTCCCACAATGCCCGGGCAACCCTCCAGAACGGCCCCGGATTCAATGGGTCCTGGAGTGTACCCAATATCACCAGAAAGGACAGAACCAAGCTGTTTGCCACCCAGGAATGGATAGACAAACAGGGTGAAATGGGCCTGGATACAGCCGCGCTTACCGCACACCAGCCCGAAGAGATGACCCAGGAAGATCTTGAAAATGTGATGATCTGGTCCCGGGGCATTGGGATACCTGCTGCCCGGAACCTGGAGTCCCCAATTGTTCAGCAGGGTAAAAAAATGTTTTACGAAGCCTCTTGCCAGGAATGCCATAAACCCACCTGGACAACCGGTAAAGACAAATATATCCCGGGTTTTTCCGATCAGAAAATCTGGCCCTATACCGATCTTTTGATGCATGACATGGGAAAGATGAGCCATGGTCTGACAAAGACCTTCCGCACACCGCCCCTGTGGGCCCGAGGGTTGATGAAAAACGTGGTGGACCATTCAGATATGTGGCATGACCTTCGTGCAAGGGATTTTGAGGAAGCCATTCTCTGGCACATGGGCGAGGCTGAAGAATCCAGGGAAGCATTCAGGAATATGTCTGCAGAGGACAGAAAGGCAGTGATTGAATTCTGCAAGGCGCTATAGTCACCTTTAACAACCATACCATTATAATATTACAAGACGCTGCTTGAAAAAGCAGTGTCTTGCCTCATTAAGGGTGTCGGCCGTATATGAAACCTATAATTATGTTTAGTGCTGGCCCAGGAAAAATGTTCCTGCTGGCCATTGTGTTTACCCTGTTTTTTGTATCCTGTTCGACCCACCGCCATCCTGGTGGGGAAAATGCCGCCATGGGCAGGTCTAAGGCAGGCGATGTGCCCTGTATTCTCATTGTCAGTGACAAAAAAGGCCTGGAGTGGAATGTGGCCGGATACCTGGAGCGGTACTATTCTAAAAAAAAATATCTGGTCCGGAATATTTTTTTTACGGATTTCTCCCTGTACAAAGGCCTGGATCACACAGCTGTAATCCTGCTTATCCTCGTTAAAAACGGCCGGATTCATTCGGATATAGAACCCTATATCCAGCTCAAAGGAGACGAAGGGCGTGATGCCCCTGTTTTTTTTATCAGTTCAATTTCTGGGGGGGAATGGGACAGGGAACACCGTCTGGTGGACGGAATTTCAGGTGCCTCGGAGATGGCCGATGCCATTTCCATTGCCGCAAGAATCATCCGCACCATAGACAGCCGGATGGATTAACCTCATCTTTTCTCAATACCGAATGCAGTTCCGCCCGGCCTCCTTGGCCTCATACAGTTTGATGTCCGCACGGTTGAGCAGGCTGTCCACGGATTCTTCGGGGCAGTTCTGGGCAAGTCCCACTGAAAGATGTATGGGAAGTTCGGCCTGGTCAATACGGCAGGGATTATTTTTGATGTAACCGATGATATTCTCTATGGCTTTTAGGCCTTTTTCAAGGTCTGTCTGGGGAAAAACCATGAGAAATTCATCCCCGCCCTGCCTGAAAACCTGGTCGCTCCGGCGCACCGCTTTTTTCAGGCAGGTGGTCAGGTGGCAAAGCATCTGGTCCCCGGCAAGATGACCGTATTTGTCATTGACCTGTTTAAAATGGTCAAGATCAATCATGGCGATGGCAAAGGGCTGTCTGTAGCGGACTGCCTGGCACATCTGACTTTTCAGGGCCTGGATGCCGGCTCTGCGGTTGCCTGCACAGGTGAGGTCATCTTCATAGCTCATTTTTGTCAGCTGGGCGTTCAGATAGATGATCTCCAACTGCCGGGCCCGCATCCGGTACTGCTGAATAAAGATATATCCCCCGGCCAGGAAGGCCGTAAGGATGATGAGGAGGCGGGATATTGTATGGTACTGGTTTTCAATGGGCTGGTGGTTCAGTTTTAATATCCACTTGCCGTTGGGTACCTCAATGCACATGCGGACGAGATACGACCCGTTCCAGCCCTTGGATTCAAATAAGATTGGATTTTTTTCTGCATAGGGATTATCTCCTTCAATTTGCACCATAAGTCCCTGGGCCTCCATGAACTGAATTTTTTCAGGCAGGATATCCTCCACCAGGAGGACGGCAAGGGTAAACCCCCAGAAGTCCGACCTGTCCTCCATTTCTCTGAAAACAGGTTTCCGGGCAATCAGGGCATATTTGCCGTTCTTAATGAGGCGGACAGGCCCTGTAAAAATCATTTCCCTGCCTGGAACGGATTTCAGAGTCCCGTCCTCCTGACGCATTTCCTTGAGTATGTCATGTCCCATGTCCCCCTGGTTTTCTTCCAAAGGATAGATACGGTTCACAATTCCCCTTGGCGCAAGCTGGACAACACTGGGGCCGAGGCTGGAGTTTATGATCTGCCGACTCCATTTTTCAAAATTGTCCACCTGGTATCTACTGGATTTTATAAGGGCGTGAAGGGTCTCTGTGCCGAAGATTGCATGGCCGATATTGCGCTGTATATCCTGTGCAAGAAGGGCGCCGCTGTTCTGAAGCCTGTCCCGCAGCCGGTTTTTTTCATGGTCTGCATCATTCTGGATGACAAGTTCCCCCGCACCGATAATGAACAATGCCAGCAGGATGCAGAATCCAGTCAATTTGAGTATATCTTTTTTTAAGTTTTTTTTAATTAACCGATTCATTGTTAGTGGAGTATAACATATACAGATAAGGCTTGCTATGGCGCTGGGAAATATTTTACTCTTTTCCCCTGTTGAGTGATCAGCGGGCTGGCATACAAAAGATGAAAGGCCTTTTCAAGTTGACATAATCGAGTGCTTTAACTAAGTTATGGTCAGAAGAGTTTGTTTGTTTAAAATCTTTCCCCCCTGCTTTCCCGTTTTTCAGGGAAAAAAGGGGGCCTTGGTTCGGCTTTGGATAATTAAGCGGATGGATATAATGTCTGGTGTTTTTGAGTATACTGTCATCCTTGGGGGGCTTTTCTGCATTGCCCGGATTTCCCGGGGGTACCAAATTCATATTGAACCCCGGATTCAGGGGCGCATCGGCCGCCGACTGGTCTGTTTTTCAGCCCTTTTACTGATCTTCTGGACCGGGTACGGTATTGTGGTGTTTACAGGAATAAAAAATAATTATATCACCGGGGTGTTAACGGCCAATCTCATTGTTTTTGCAGCTGTTTTCGGGAATTGGCTGGCCTCCCCCCTGAAGCGACCAGCCGAACTGGTTCCCCTCTGTCTGGTGGTGGCCCTGTCAGATATATTCAGTGTGTTTGCAGGCCCCACAAAGCAGTTTGCAGGAACCATTTCCCAGTATTATGAAGGGGGCATGGAAGGTATTCCTCCCCTGGTTGATTTTATCCTGGTCAAAATGCCCCTGCCAGGACAGAAATTTTTCATGCCGGTGTTCGGTATTACAGACTGGATTGTCATTGTCCTGCTCTCGGCAGGTGCGGTAAAATTCAATATGGACGACAATCTTTTGCTAACCCGGAAAGCCCGGTCCGGAAGGCGGGGGCAATTGTTGTTTTTTCCCGTGGCCGGTCTGGGGCTGATCCTGTCCATTGTGGCTGCCAGGGAATTAAACCTCTACCTGCCGGCCCTTCCCCTTATCGTCCTTGTCTTTTTAGGAGTGATGACGGTCAGATACCCGGAGATAAGGCTGCTGACCAGGGCGGAGCTCAAGCCCATGGCACTGGTGTTTTTTCTCATGGTCAGCCTGATGGTTGTCTCTCACATGAGATGACTTTCAGGAAAACAACCTGGGGACTTGGAAGAAAATAAGCTTATAATAGCCCATGATAAGGGCTTCTCCCCAGAAAATATAAATAATTGATCCAATGGAAAGCCAGGGGCCAAATGGTATTTCAGACTGGCTGTCCTTATTTCTGATCATGGCAATGAAACCGGAAAATATACCCAGAAAAGAGCCTGCGATGACAGTGAACAAAACCCCTTTGACACCTGTTGCCGCACCGATCATGGCAAGAAGCTTTATATCTCCTCCTCCCATCCCGTCCTTCTTTCGAATCATATAGTATAACAGTCCGGCAATATAGAAAAAACCTCCTCCCAGCAAGATTCCCAATAATGCATCCTTAACGGTCATGTTCCCGGTAAAGAAAAATGAGAAAAAGAAAATCACAATTCCCGGAAGTGATATCCTGTCGGGTATGATCTGCAGATCAAAATCAATAAAGGATATCACCACAAGGGTTGAAATGAACATGAAATAAAATAAACCCTCAAGTGTCAGGCCAAAGTAACTGAAGCTGATGCAGCACAAGATTCCTGTCAGTATCTCAATGAAAGGATAACGCAGTGATATTGTCCTGCTGCAGTTAAAACACCGGCCTTTTGTAAAACAATATCCCACAATGGGAAGATTCAGATAAAAAGGGATATTCTCTTTGCAAAAGGGACAATGGGAGGGGGGGGTGATAATCGATTTTTTGTTGGGAATTCTGTAAATACAGACATTTAAAAAACTGCCCATGCATGATCCAATCATAAAGCTGATGAAATGTGAAATATCAGAATGCATTTAAATTTCCTACCTTAATTTTATAAAATCAAATCAATACAGGATAATCAAACTTGCAAACTGTTTTTGTGATCTATATCACGATATCTATTTTTTGGCTGTATAAATCACCTTGGCAATACCATCAGCAAATACCTTGCACCTGTTTCCGTCCATTGGCGGTTGGCCAGGGGCAATTATTAACATCTAACTTTATCATGGTATACTCCTTTTTTTAGAGTGCCCAGGATTGGGCACGGTTAGGAGTTATACACTATTTTGCTTTTCCCGCCGCTCAGCGGCTTCGTCCAACTATACATCGCGCTGAAATACAAACCCCTGCCGGGGGAAACCCCGGCAGGGGTATTAATAAAGTTACATCATTGGGAAGGCTGGCTGAGAGGATCAGCCGCTGCAGCCGCAGCCCCCTTTTGAATCAGACCCGCAATCTCCCTTTGAGTCAGACCCGCACCCGCCACCATCTGAGTCCGATCCGCACCCTTCACCATGGGAGCCGCAGCCACAACTGTGTTCGGCCGGAGGCGGAGGGGTTAAACCTGTTTCACTGATGGTAATATCAAAAACAAGTGTTTTCCCGGCAAGAGAATGATTGATATCCATTTTAACAGATTCTTCGCCAATCTCTGCCACAACGGCCGGAACCGGACGACCGTTGGGGTCCTCAAGTTCCAGTTGCAACCCTTCTATAAGGGGAATTTCCTCTGGGAAATGCATCCGGGGAACATCCACAAAGGCCTCTTCATTTCGCAGACCATAACCCTCTTCCGGCGGAATGGTGACGGTTTTGGATTCCCCTTTTTTCATCCCGATAACAGCGGTATCAAATCCCTTAATCAGCATTCCCGTTCCCACGGTGAATGTCAGGGGTGCCTTGCCCTCTGAGGTATCAAAAATGGTTCCGTCTTCGTGCTTACCGGTATAATCTACGGCAATGGTATCCCCTGATTGTATCGTTTCAGTCATGATTTTTTCCTTCCAGGCCCGGCCCTGGCCGTACCCTGATCTTCAACCGACCCATGCCTTTTTGACAATGGGAAACCGGAAATTTTAAAATAATATCCTTTAATTAAGGATATGACAAATAAATGAGGAAGTAAGGTAATCCCCAAATAAGAATTGTCCAATATTTTCATTGTTTTTCTTTAGGAAGCATCATAAAAAAGGTTATTAATCCTAAGCATATTTACGGGTAACCGGTTTAAAAAAATTACCGATTTAGGCCTGCAGATTCAAGCACTGCCGGCTCCCCTAATGTCGCCGTGAACACAGATCTGATTCCGGCCGTTTTTCTTTGCGACGTATAGGGCCGTATCGGCGCTGGCAATCAGGGTAGCCCTTTCTCTGGAATGATGGGGTGTCATGATTGCCACCCCCAGGCTGACGGTGGTTTGGATAATCTGTGATTCAAATTCCAAAATAGCCACGGATATCATTTCCCTTACGCGTTCAGCAAGTTTCCGGGCATTTTCCAGGGAGTCTCCGGGCAGGATTACGACAAACTCTTCCCCGCCATATCGGGCAACGATATCTGTCTCCCGCTGAAAAACCCGAAGCAGTATCCTGGCAACCAATTTTAAATATTCATCCCCGGCCAGGTGTCCGAAGGTATCATTCACCTGTTTAAATTCATCAATATCGCAGATCATCATGGCAATTGGGGTCTGGGCCCGTCCCCCCCGCTTCCACTCAAGTTCAAATGCCTCATCAAAGTATCTGCGGTTGAACAAACCGGTGAGCCCGTCCTTTTGACTGATTCTTTCAAGATACTTTGTTTTTTCTTCCAACAAGAATTCAGTTTCAAGCGCCTTCCAGTATTCATTACTTCCCCGGATGGCAATCAACACCATATACACACAAAAAAGAATGAACAATATGGCAAGGGGCAGGTGGAGACCGGCAAGGATAATGGCAATACCCGGTCCCAGGATAAAAAGGTTATATGCAATGGACAACCAAAGCAATGGCATATACGCCACCACACCACCGGCACACAGCCCAATGGTGCAGACCACCATGAGCAGTTTGTTATTTAATTCGCCCTCCTGTCCCATGAAGGTGGCAAACCCGATCCCCCATACAAATCCTGTCAAAGCGATACTGGCAATAAACAGGTAAAGACTGCCACGGCCAAATTTTTCAGTCAGCCAGGAATCAAAGAACCGATGGAGCAAGCGAAAAGTACTGATCGCAACAATCAAAACAAAAAACGGGATGGAAAAAGAGGGATATCGGAGATAATAGCCGTCTGCAAACAACACCACGCAGACGGCTATTATATAAAAATAACTGCCAATTTCAGATCTTTTTTCAAGATCCTGGACCACCCGAGGGGTGAGTGTCTGCCTTTTAAACGCCACATTTGCTCCTTAAAAACCACGGTAATTTTAACGCAGACCAGAAGCATAACACAAAAAGGCAGAAACTATTAAGCATTAATTAAAATTCAACGACACCTTATTCCGCCATGAACGGGTATTGATAATTCACTGGCGGCACAAAGGTTTCCTTAATGGTGCGGGCAGAGGTCCAACGCAACAGGTTGAGCTGGCTGCCAGCCTTGTCGTTGGTGCCACTCTTGCGTCCCCCCCCAAAAGGTTGCTGCCCCACCACGGCACCGGTGGGTTTGTCATTGATGTAAAAATTGCCGGCAGAATGGGTCAGACGTTTTGTCATATGGGCGATGGCCTGCCTGTCCTGGGCGAAAACAGCCCCGGTCAATGCATAGGGCGAGGTCGCGTCCAGAATGGTAAGGGCCTGGTCCAGCTCCTTGTCAGCATATACATATACTGTCAGCACCGGCCCGAAAATTTCATCAACCATGGATTCATAATAGGGATCCTGGGCCAGGATCACGGTGGGTTCGATAAAATACCCGATAGACTTGTCCCGACCACCCCCGGCAATGATCTCGGCCTTATCCGAAGCTTCGGCCCGGCTGATGAACCCATCAATGGTATCAAAGGCCTTTTCGTCGATAACTGCATTTAGAAATGGGGTATAGGACAAAACACTGCCGGGTTTGATCCGGGATAATTGGGCGGTCAGTTTTTCTTGGAAAACATCCCATTTGGATTGGGGCACATAGAGTCTGGAACAGGCCGAACATTTCTGACCCTGGTATTCAAAGGCCCCCCGGATACTCGCTGTCACCACTGTATCCATATCTGCCGACGGGTGCATAAAAATATAATCCTTGCCCCCGGTCTCCCCCACGAGGCGGGGATAGGATTTATATTTGGCAATATTTTCCCCTGTTTTTTGCCACAGGCTCTGGAACACACGGGTGGAACCGGTAAAATGGATACCGGCCAGATCTTTGTGATCCAATAGGATATTACCGATGGTTGACCCTTTTCCTGGAATAAAATTGATCACCCCGGCGGGCAGGCCTGCTTCCTTGAATATTTCCATGAGGTAATAGCCTGAAAGCACCGCAGAGGAAGAAGGTTTCCAGACAATGGTATTGCCCATCATGGCAGGTGCTGTGCACAGATTTCCGGCAATGGCCGTGAAATTAAAGGGGGTCAGGGCAAAGACAAATCCTTCCAGGGGACGATATTCCGTCTTGTTCCATATGCCTCTATCGGAAACGGGCTGGTTGCCATAGATCTCTTCCATGAAACCCACATTGAACCTTAAAAAATCCACCAATTCACAGGTGGCGTCAATTTCGGCCTGGAATGCATTCTTGGACTGATTGAGCATGGTGGCCGCGTTGATCTTATGGGTATATTTCCGGGAGATCAGGTCTGCGGCTTTTAGAAAAATCGCCGCCCGATCCTGCCAGGCCATGGCTTCCCAAGCGGGTTTGGCAGCAAGCGCTGCATCAATGGCCAAATGAATTTGCCTGTCCGAAGCTTTGCAAAAAGTGCCCAAGAGATGACCATGGTCATGGGGGCAGCGGGCAACACCTATATCCTTGGTATAAATCTTCTCCCCGTTGATGATCAAGGGGATTTCCACGGTCAGATCCATCTGCCGGGCAAGTTCCCTGTCCAGGTGTTCTCTTTCCGGACTTCCCGGTAGAAAGGTCTTGATGGGCTCATTATAGGCTAGCGGTAATTTAAATATGCTGTTGTTCATTGTTTTTCTCCATTACTATTTTCTCATTATTTATTTTCTCATGATCTATTTTCTCATGATCTAGCTGATGTCAAATTCTATGCCCTGGGCCAGGGGAAGTTCACGGCCCCAGTTAATGGTATTGGTCTGGCGTCTCATGTAAACCCTCCAGGCATCGGACCCGGATTCACGCCCCCCCCCGGTCTCTTTTTCTCCGCCAAAGGCCCCGCCAATCTCAGCTCCCGACGTCCCGATATTGACATTGGCAATGCCGCAGTCAGATCCTTTATGGGATAAAAACTGCTCCTGGGCGTACATGGACCCGGTAAAGATGGCGCTGGAAAGTCCCTGGGGAACATCATTGTGCAGCTCAATGGCCTGGTCCAGGCTATCGTAGTCAATGATATAAAGAATGGGGGCAAACGTCTCCTGCTGGACAATAGGATAATCATTTTTGACCGCCACAATAGCCGGTGTCACATAGAACCCTGTTTCAAGGCCTTTCACGGTGGCAGAACCGCCGCCATAAAGAATTTGCCCCCCCTGTTCCCGGGCCGCCGTAAGGGCCTGGTCCATGTCTGCCACAGCACCTGCATCAATCAGGGGTCCCATAAGGGTTTTTTCATCCATGGGATTGCCAATTCGGACCTGTTTATAAGCATCAATGAGCCGGGAAACAAACTCCTGCCTTACCGAGGACTGAACAATGATCCTTCGTGTGGAGGTACATCGCTGACCGGCAGTGCCCACCGCCCCGAACAGGGTGGCCCGTATGGCCATGTCCATGTCGGCATCTTCGGTTACGATGATGGCATTGTTCCCCCCCAGTTCCAGTAGGGTGCGTCCCAACCGCTCTCCCACAATGGCCCCCACCCGTTTGCCCATGGCCGTGCTGCCCGTGGCGGAAATCAAAGGAATTCTGGGATCATTTAGCATGGGCATTCCCACATCGGCTCGGGTGCCGATGATCATGTTAAACACCCCGTCCGCCCCGAATTTATCCACCACCGGTGCAATGATGTTCTGGATGGCAATGGCGGTCAAGGGAGTTTTGGAGCTGGGTTTAAACAGGCAGACATCCCCGCAAACAGCTGCCACCAAAGCATTCCATGCCCAGACAGCACAGGGAAAATTAAAGGCGGTGATAATGCCGACCACCCCCAAGGGATGCCATTGTTCATACATCCTGTGAAGAGGGCGTTCACTGTGCATGGTCAACCCATAGAGCTGCCGGCTCAAGCCCAGGGCAAAATCAGCGATATCAATCATCTCCTGGACTTCGCCCATTCCTTCTGCCTTAATCTTCCCGTTTTCAAGGGCGATCAAGGTGCCCAGAGCTTCTTTTTTTTCCCGCAATTGATTCCCGATTTCCCGAACCATCTCCCCCCGTTTGGGCGCCGGCATCATTTTAAAGGAGGCAAATGCCGTGGTGGCCTTTGCCATGAGGGTTTCATAGGCCGTGGTATCTGCAAGGACAATCTTTGCAATGGGCTGACCGTTTATGGGAGAATAACTGACAAGTTCCTGGCCTTTGGTCCTGATCCAACCATTTGCGCTACCGGTTGTGGCACCCTGATTTACAGCCGTTATACCTAAGTCTTGCAAGATTCCATTTATTTTTTTCTTTTCCATGGGGCTCCTTGTTTTCCATAAAGTCATATATATGAAACTCCGGCCATGCCGGTTATTGAAAAATAGTTAGTTCTTGTAATATAAGCCCTTGGAGCATAAAGTAAAATTCATAATATTTCTAATTATCATGAATTTTACTCATACATAAGGAACCCATGGACCTCTACCACCTAAAAACATTTTTCTTCCTGGCAAAGGTAAAAAGCTTTACCAAAGCCGCCAGTCTTTTGTTTGTCACCCAGTCAGCGGTGAGCCACGCCATCAAAAAGCTGGAGGCTTCGGTTGACACCCCTCTGCTCCAACGAAAAGGGAAAACCATTGTGCTCACCGATGCCGGTCTCACCCTGTTTGCCTCCTGTGAAAAAATTTTTTATGAAATAGAGAGGGCCGACCAGGATATCGCCAGATTCAAACGGGAAGCCAAGGTTCGTATCCGCATCGGCAGTACCGTGGAGTTCGGTACCAGCATCCTGATCAATCACATCAAAGCCTTCCTGGATGCCCATCCGGATATACTCCTGGACTTTTTATTTTCCCATCATCTTGAAACACCCCTGGTTGAGGATGAAGTGGATCTAATCATTGACTGCAAGGAACATCTGCTGCCAAACCTTGCCAAAATTTATCTTTTCCAGGAGCGATATATCACCATTGCCTCCCCTGCATTTGTCAGGAAACACAAAATAAGGTTGGTGGAAGATCTTGAACGAATCAATATCCTGTCCAATGACAAGCATCTGGAATGGTGGCAAAATTTTATGACGGCCATCCCTGAAGAAAAAAGGCGCTGTCTGAAGAATGTGATCCAGATCAACCATATCCGGGGCATTATCAATGGTGCTATCTCTGGCTTAGGGATTGGATTTGTCCCCAAATACACGGTTCTAAAAGAGCTTGAAGAAAACGTATTAATCGATCCTTTTCCCCATATCAAGCCCGGGGCAGACCACTTTAATATTTTTATAAAGCGGGATAAACTGACATTTCAAAGGAACAAAGCCCTGGTGGACTATCTAAGCCTGCTCAAACCCTCTGAATTTGGTGTTGATTAAGCAAAGGAAAACTGACAGGATACCTGGCAAGCGATACAATGACCGATAAACCCGAATGATAAACCGACCTAAAGAAAGCAGACAAAACATGTGGAAACTGACCGATATAACAGAAGGAAAAGACAAGCAGGAAAGCCTGTTCAAACGGTTTGAAGGCTATGTTCTGGAAAAAAATCTAAATTTTATCATTGCCAAGGGAACCTGTATCAACCAGGGGGTAAAGACCCTTGGTCCCCAACAAGTAACCGCATATCTTAATGCATATGCGGCCTGTGATTTTTCCATGATCGCCCTGTTTAATGGAAATCCCAAAACCCCTTTTATTGCAGCAAATATGGAGATGGATCAAGGGATTGCCAGGGTCGAGTATCTCATCGATTTTAATCATGAGGCGACAACCGGGAAGGCAAGCCCTTTTTACAGCAAACTTTTGGGAGCATTTGCCACCCATTTTTTTGCCCTGCACCCCCAGATGCAACAGCTCAGGTTTCCCTTTGCCATTGAAAACATGGTGGGAAGTAAAATGACGGTTCTCGCCGTGGATTCGGGAACCGCCATTTTGAGATAAAGCATTTTTACCTAGCGATAGTTAGAAACTAACCCTGTCACCCGGGGCCGGGACAAAGGTGTCATAGCCTTTCTCCTGGAGCCGTTTTTCAAATGCCCGGCTTTGATCTTTCTCTCCATGGACAATGCCGATTTTTTTGATATTCAGATTGGACCCGGTGATGATGCGCTCAAGCTCATGCTTGTCCCCATGGGCGGAGAACCCGCCTATTTTAGCCACCCGGGCCTTCAAAGGGTAAGATTTCCCCAGTATCTTTACTTCCAGGGGTTCCTGGGAAGCACCTTCGCCATTGGCAACAGCCATGCCCATCTCTTCAATGCGTCGCCCAAGAGTATGCTGGGCCATATACCCCACCAGCAAAATAGTATTTTTGGGATCATGAATTTTATACCGCAAATGATGGAGAATCCGGCCAGCCTCACACATGCCCGATGCGGAAATCACCACGTGGGGACTCTCATCCCGGTTCAGTCGCATGGATTCTTCCACACTTGCCACAAATTTAATCTTGTCAAAATAAAAGGGATTCAATCCTTTTTCCAGAAAGGTCTTATGGGTCTCCTTGTCATAGCTTTCCGGATGTTCCCCAAATACAGTGGTGAGATTGGAAGCCAGGGGGCTGTCCACATAGATGGGTTTTCGAGGAACCTGGCCGGATTCATAAAGCTCATGGAGCATATAAATAATTTCCTGGGTACGGCCAAAAGCAAATGAAGGGATAACCACGGACCCGCCTCGTTTAAAGGTTTCGATCAGCACCGTTTTAAGGCTGTCCCCCAAATCGTCAACCGGGTCATGCTCCCGATCCCCATAGGTACTTTCAGTGATCAGCAGATCAATATCCCGGTCCTCTTCGTCAAACTCAAGCGTGGGATCCTTGAGAATGGGTTTGCCGAACCGCCCCACATCCCCGGTATACAGGATCCGACAAGTTCTGTCCGCCTGTTTTACCGTGACCAGGGAAAAGGCAGACCCCAGAATATGGCCGGCCACATAAAATTTCACCGTGGTATCCTTTCCAATGGTCACCGGTGTCCCAAAGGGGTATCCGTCTATATATTCCAGGGACTTCTGGGCCTGGTCCATGGTATAAAGCGGGGAAACGCGTTTAAGACCATGGTCTTTCTGGAGTTTGGCAATGACCGTTGCATCCAATTCATAGGGACTCTTTTTCAAGAGTTTTTTAATATCGTTTTTTTCTTTGTGACTGATGTTCTTATTTCGCTTGTTCTGTTCCTGGCTGTAGAGAAAGGAGCGCAGGGATTTATAGTTCAGGTATTGGGCGTCTGATTCCTGGATATGACCGCTGTCCATAAGCATATACTCCAGGGCATCTTTGGTGGGGCGGGTGGTGATAATTCTGCCGTTGAAACCTTCTGCTGTCAGCATGGGGATCCGGCCGGAATGATCAATATGGGCATGGGACAACACCATGTTGGTTATTTTAGACCGGTCCAGACCAAATTTCTTGTTTTTTTCGGCACTCTCCTTTCTTCTGCCCTGGAACATACCGCAATCAAATAAAATTTGATCATTTCCCGTGTCCAGAAGATGCATGGACCCGGTTACCTCACCTGCAGCGCCAAAAAATTCAAATTCCATAGTCACCTCATTTTCAGTTCAATATCAATTAAATACCTTCTGCAACAATTGGGTAGTCCGCTTGACCGGATCCTGGCGAATGGCTTTTTCTTCAACGGCCATATAATGGAAAATACCATCCATGCCCTTGTCAACCACATATTGGGTCAGGTTGGATTTCACATCAGGTACAAAGGGAAGGGCTTTATACTGACCCATCATGGCATCATAGGCCTGTACAGCCCCCACCTGGGACAGGGTGTCGTCAATAACCGGTTTCATTGCCAGAGCCAGCCCCGGGGACATTTTTTCCTTGAAATACTGGGTGGCGGCATCATCGGCCCCTTTATAAATTTCCTGGACATTCTCAAAACTCATGGCCGTAATGGCATCCAGAAAAAGATCTTTTGCCTGGGGCGTGGCCGCTTCTGCCGCCCGGTTCAATTTTAATTCCAGATCATCGGTCAGAGAGGCATACCCCACCTTATCCAATGCCATTTTCACCATGGACAGACTTTCCGGCAGAGGGATGTGAATGGCGTTATCCGTGTTAAACCCATTGGTGGCGCTCAATTTTCCAACCACATTTTCAGACCCCACCCGGAGTGCTTCCTTTAGTCCGGCCGCAATCTCATCCATGGGCAATCCTGTCCCAGACAAAGTAGTGGTCTTTTCTTCTGTCACGCCAAAGGATTTAAGGGTATCGCTCCCCTTTTCAAGCCATGAATTGCCCCCATAAACCGATACAACCGACAAAAGAAAAATGGTGACGATTAAGCCAATACCTGTGTATTTTCCTATCATTTTTTATTCTCTCCTTGTGCTGCATCAACTGCCATTGTTACTCTTTTTTGGCCGGGAAAAATCCTTTTAACAGACCCTTGGCGTTATCCTCAACCGATTTTCCATCCGTATCGGACCCCCCGTTTGTATTAAGTATTTGTTTAATACTTTCTCCATCTGGCAACTTGCCGCCGATCATGGCCTTTAGATCGGGCCGTATCTTGGGAGAATCAAAGGATCCTGTGATAATTAACGGGACCAACAGACCCGATCTTTCTTCGGTATCTCCCTGACCTTTTAAAGTGGCCACAAACTTAGGCTCCACCCGAAAGTCCAGTGCCTCTTTTACCAGGTCGGCAGTTCCCTTGGCCCCAAGACGGACAAGTGGAGAAATGAGACTGGCCCCCGGGATAGTCACAACCCCCTTGTCTGCTGAAAAGGGAATATTCAACTCGGCAAAATCCGTCCGGGGTTTTTTTGCCGGGGTTTCCCCCAGACCCAGACCGGCAGCGGCATTGCGAACCGAATTGGCAATATCAATGCCCACAATGGCACCGTCAACAAATTTTACTTCCCCCTTGCCCCCAAGACTGCTTTTGATCCTATCCGGACTCTCCCCGGTAACCCCCATGGTGATGGTGGCCATTAACGTCCCTTCAAGAATTTCTTTTTCAAGGGCATCCTTGAGCAGGGGCATGGCCTGTATCCCTTTGGCATCCAACGTCACCCGGGTAACGGGTTCTTGGCCCCGGACATCCAGGCGGGTTTTGGAAGAGATGCTTCCCTGGTATAGGTTCAGGCTCAGGGGATCCAGATCGATCACCCCGTTTTTAGCGGTCACATGGACCAGGAAATCCTGGATTTTTACATTGGCCACCTTGAGGCTGCCCACTTTAATATTGCCATCCAGCAAAAGTTTTCTCAAGGGCCCGTAATCTGTTCGTTTCTGTGGACCGTCTTTCTTAACAACGGGTTCCTGCCCAGAGCCTTGCTGATTTTCCCCCGCTTGTTTGGGCGGCAGATACCGGTCCAGATCAATGCTGTCCAGAACCAGGTCGAATTTAAGATCCGGCTTATCAAAGGCCTTGGCATCGGCCCGAAACGTGAGCTTGGAATCATCCAAACCCAAAACACCATTTGAAATGGAGATCGCCTTGGCATTGCCCTCAATTTTTGCTGTCAGGGAAAGTTTGTCCAGCACTTTAGGGTCTGCCGTATTCACGGGAAAAGGCTGCCCCAAAGCGTCCAGAAGTTTTCTGGGTGAAAAAGAGGCAATATCCAGGTCAAGGACCATTTTAGGCGCACCCATGGGTTGACTGATCTTCCCTTTCAGCTGAATACTCAATTGTTCCAGAAGTTCAAGGGTCATATCAAGATTCAGATCCTGTTTTCCCGGCTCTTTACCCACAGGTCCTGCCATGCCTTTCAGGGAAACGGGTTTTCCATCAAATTTTGCAGACAACTTCACCCCGATAGGCTTGTCAAAACTGATATCAGACAAATTCAGGTTAAAATCCGAGATCTCTTTTTTCACCCCCGATGTCTTATCCACATAGGAAATAAGCCCATTTAAAATGGAAAAATTTTCCACCAGAAAGGATTCAATGGAAAATTTCTCGTCGGCGGGGCTGGCAACCGTATCCTGTTTTTCAGTCTCTTTTGTTTGAGCAGCTTTCTTTTTCCCTGCATCGGGCCCGATATTTTCCCAGTTACCCTTTCCGTTCTTGGATTTTTCCAGAAAAAACCGGGGCGTATCCACCACAAAGGTGGACACCTCGACCTGCCGGGACAGCAGGGGCATCACTTTGAGCCGGACTTCAAACCGGTTCACGGTAATCATATCCCTGTTTTCAAATCCCTTGGGGCTGCCAAGACGAAGGTCGGAAAGACTCACCCCCACCCAGGGAAAGACAGATAACTCAATATCGTCCCCCATGGAAAAGGAGCGGCCGGTCTGCTCTGTGACCAGCTCTTCTATCATGGGTTTATACTGCTGAACATCCACAAACCGGGGGATCAGAAC
>CAXHYW010000010.1:0-19493 GCA_964021475.1 uncultured Desulfobacteraceae bacterium
AGATCTACGCATAGAGGCACACTCTTTCCCTACACGACGCTCTTCCGATCTACATCTTTTGTGACATCAATGCCCGGACTTTTAACCATCTTTGCCAAAACCTGTTCCAATGTGAGATCATCAAAGTCAAACATTTTTTCTTGATCAAGAAGACCTAATCTTTTAAAATTATCCCATGTTTCACAAGAACCGATATTTCGCAATGTCCCCCGAAGCATGCTCTTTACCGATTTGATACCGTAAACATCAATATAGGGAAGTGCATCCCGATTTACATAGGCTTCCAAAACACCGACACCCGGGATGCTGATCAGCTCATAATGCTCAAAAAGGTTGGGGCCCGGTATTTCAATAATTTTTTCATTCTTAAGATAACGCCCGTCATTGTTGGCTGCCAGCATTGCTCCTTCGGGACTCCATGAGAATTTGTATCCCAAAGGATTGTTATTGTCCTTTTGAGCAGGAAGTCCTCCACAGTAGGAATAAAAATGGGTAACTTCGCCGCCGGCTTCTTTTACTTCGTTGATAATTTTCATTGCAGCCATATGGTCTATGCCGGGGTCCACACCGATTTCATTGAGAAAAATAAGATTTTTCTCCCGGGCTTTTTCATGGAGGGCCTGCATCTCTGGTTTGACGTATGAAGCGGTTATAAGATGTTTTTCAAATTCAATACACAGTTTGGCAATCATGGGATGAAAAACCCAGGGCAGAAGGCTGATAACCACATCTGAATTTTCAATGGCATTTTTCAGAGACAATTTATCATTCACATCAAGATCAATTGCCTTTCCACGAGGGTTGTCTCCCACCAATTCCAATGCCTTGTCTTTGAGCTGGTCCGCCACGGTGACTTGGAATCCCGGCTGGTTCAACAGGTAGGTCACTGCAGGTTTTGCCACAAGGCCTGCGCCGATAACTAATATTTTTTTCATTTTATCTCCTTAATCAGATCATTGGTTGTGACCTTTTCAAGATTTTTATGAGGTGAACCTGAATCCGGCCGAGCCCCGAGAATAGATAAAAGCGGATCCAGATTGTTTTTATCAAGTCCATTTACGGCATTCATGATCTTTTCCGAAATATCGGAATTAGACCGTTGACCGGCGATTTGTGATAACTTTTTTTGTATTTTGTTAAGATCCATGGGGTTTGACGGATCACCCAAGGCAGCTTTAACAAATTTTTCAAACTTTCCCTTTGTTGAATGCAAAACAACCCTGGCAGGCGCAAATGCGGGAAAGGAACGGGTGAGTTCTTCGTCCTCATAAAGTCTGATTTTTTCGGCAAAAGAGATGATTTTTTTTTGACCGATGAGATCAGGGTCCAGGGGAGCCAGTTTCTCTTTGCCCTTCACCGCTGCAATGGCCATGGCATATTGGACGCTATACTGGGCGCCTTCTATGGTTTCAGGACAGGTCTGGTTTGTCAGCATGAGCGCCCTTTTAAACAGAAAAACATCAATGCGGGTAATATCTTCTGATTTCAGGTCATTGAGTTCCATCATTATCAGAAGGGCATCAATTGCAGAATGAATCCACCGGCAGCAGGCATAGGGCTTGAAGTAAACATTTTCAATGGTGTATTCATTTCCAAGATTGGAAAGAATTTTTTTGGCATCAAAAAAGTCGGGATGATCAAGGATATCAAGGGGGCCTGAAAAACCGCTCCGGGCAAGTATAACGGCTGAAAGTCCGGTTGCTGTTGACCAGGGGATTCCTTCTTTTACATGATTTCCCATGATTTTACTATACCCGGATGCAGACAACTCAGGTGCCTGGGCCCCGGCAATGGATAGTGCCTGGGCAAGCTTTTCCGGGGATAATCCATATAGCCACCCCCCTGCCGCGGCCACCCCAAAGGGACACCATTTACCCGAAGATAAGGTTGTCAGTTTTTCATGATCCCGGGCTGAAGCCACTCTTATGGCCACTTCATAGCCAATGACCACCGCCGTGAGAAAATCAATGCCGCTAGCATGGGTCTCCTGGGCCACTGCAAATGCTGCAGGAATGATGGCTGCCCCGGGATGCCCCATTGCCTCACGGTGGCCGTCATCCAGGTCAAGGGCACTGGCAAAACTGCTGTTGACATAGGCTGCCCCCGGGGCATTTAAACCCATGTCCGAGTACCAGACAGAACTATTCCCCGGAGCAAACAGCTCTTTTGCCATTTTCTTGGCAGCCGTTGATGAAACAACGTCAAAGCCGGCCAAAGAGGCTGCGGCAATATCAATAATACATTTTTTAGCGGCTTCAAATGTCGAAGCTGGAATCATATCTGCAGAAAAAGTGGATATGAATTCCGCCAGAATTTGGGTTGTAAAACCCGATGATTTACCAGATAATTTAATTGGTTCCAAAACAATTCTCGCTATAGTTTTGTTGTTTTACGGTTGAAGCGAATGCCGAAATCTTCCATCTCCTTGAGCACAGGAGTGTAGATCTCAGGAGACAGGGGACGAAGAACTCCCTTGGACGTTATTTTGCCATCAAGGATCAGTTTTGAGGCAATGGCTGCCGGAAGCGCAACAGCCCTTGACATGGCAGAGTCTCCCCCTGGGATTCCCTCGATCACCATGGCGCTGCTTATTTTTTCGCTGTGATCGGAAAATTTTGCAATAATGTCATTGGCTACGATTACCATGTCTTTTTCATTGGGTGCATAGGACATCTTTTTTATCATAAGGTCCACAAGAACATCTGCATTGGTTCCCTTGGAAACAGACATTTTTTCGTCACCAAACAGGCCCAGCCATTTGAATTTTTCCATGGAGGCATCATTTTTTTCAATCTTAAGAAACTTGGCCGTCTTGCCTTCAATGTTCTCCGTGGTGTCCGATCCAATGAGGGAGGCGGTAAACTCGGCATAGGTTTTCCCCTTGAATTCTTTATTTTCCGTGTTCTCAAGAAGATCCAGCGCAAGCATGGACGTCATTGTGGCGCACCAGCCCGGGAAACGAAGAACCCCTCTGTATAAGGTAACATCATCATCCAGGCCGAATTGTTTTAGATATCCCCTGGAATCGCGGTTGGGATATGTTTCAAAGGTCCCGATTCCGTCAAACTCAGCAGGCTGGGGATGATGGAAGAGCCTTGCTGCCGGCACTTTGATTTCTTCCCCGTTTTTAAGATAGACCGCCGGGGTCTTGGCTGCCAATATTACCCCCATGGGGCTCCAGGAAAATTTATAGCCAAAGGGGTTGTTATTGTGCTCAAAGGACGGAAGACCTGCACCATAGGATTTAAGGCTGACAACCTTACCCTTGGCCGCTTTGATCTGGTCAATCATCTGTTTGGCACCCATATTATCAAGGCCGGGATCTTCCCCTATCTCATTTAAGATCAGGATATCCCTTTCCAGGGCCTGGGTATTGAGCGCATCCATTTCAGGACTGATATAAGAAGCGGTCACCATGTTTGTTTTATGTTTTAAACAGGCGTTTGCCACCGGGATATGCATGGCAGGCGGGATCATGCTCAGCACCAGATCAACCTCCTCCACAATTTTGTCCAGAAGATCCAGTTGATCTATGGTCCAGTAGACGGCCCTGCCACCGGGTCTGTTGTTGATTAACCTTTCCGCTTCCTCTTTTTTGATGGAAGTCAGGATGACTTCATATCCGCATGTATCAAGAAAATAATCCACTGCTGGCTTTGTCACAAAACCGGAACCCAGAACTGCTATCTTTTTCATTTTTTTTCCTTATGTTTGTTGCAGAACACTAAAAATACATAATGGTTTATTACGCCCACACAGGCAATTTCTCATGAACAGGCCTTTTCAATCTCTTGCCAGGCCTGTTTGCTCAATGTTCCCTGGTCCGTCATTTTTTTTCTTATTTCAAGCATCTTAAGACGCCAGGGAAGTTTATCCACTTTAAGGTAAGCCACTCCATATTGGCTGAGATTTGATTTTTCATTTCTTTTTTCCAATAAAATTACATTATTGGAAAAAATTTCTCCTGCATTATCACAGGCTTCTTCCAGGGATTTTTGAATATCAGGGGAAAAAGAGCTGTATTTTTCTTCTGAAATAAAAACCCCCAAAATGCTGGGCATATCCCCCAACAGGGTAATATATCGCGCATATTTGCAATAATTGTTATGGTAAATCAGGGCTTTCATGGTGGGGACCAAATCCACTGTCTTATTTTTTAAGGCGTCATGAACCCCTGACCAGGGTATTTTTACTGGAATCGCCCCCATGGTTTCCCAGAATTGGGCAAGGGTATCGGAGTCATAAATTCTTACCCTCATGCCCTTAACATCTTCAGGAGAGATGACTGGCCTGCGGGAAATAAGCACCTTCTCCATGCCTCGCAACCAGTTCCATCTGGGATTTAAAGCCCTGATGCCATTTTTCAGCAACCGATCGACAATGTTTTTCTTGAAAAATGGAGTCTGGAAAAACGCCTGTCTTTTTTCTTCGCTTCTGAAACAATATGGCAGGGTCAAATGCTTTAATGCGGGGGCCATTGATCTGAAATGCACAATGCCCTCCACAAAAAGGTCCAGGTTTCCCTTGAAACCATAGTTGATCTGTTCATCGGCCGTTCCAAACTGGAAGGGGCCAAGGGGTTTTAGGGAAACATCCCCCTGGGTAAGCCTTGAAATCTCATTTGCTAACCAGTGCAGGCCCTGACACTCAAGGCCTGCTACCGCGCTGATGATATGTTTTTCCGGCTTTGTTTCATCCTCTATTTGAAATAAAACGCTCAAGGGAATATCAAGCACACTGCAAAGCCGGGTCAGATTTTTTATGGAGATGGTGGCTTTGCCGTTTTCAATCTTCGAAAGCTGACCCTGGGAAATGCTTGTCTTTGCTGCAAGGGACACGGTGTTTAATCCTTTGAGACCGCGCAATTGCCTGATTTTCATTCCGATATTTTTCTGGATCAAGGTTTCCTTGACGATTTTATCACTGATATCCCCAGGCATGTTTCCCCCTTTTTGTTACAAAAGATTGAAGTGATTTCGCTTAATTAAATTCTTCAATTTTGCTCACAATTTCCATGCCGCGTTTTTTGACCTCTTTCATGAATTCATGGGGAGGGACGTGATTCACAGGGGATAGGACACCTGTTTGGGTTATTCTGCCGTCAAGAATCATGAGGGCCCCAATGCTGGAGGTAAAGCCAACCGTTCGGTTCATGGCAAAAAGTCCTGTTTCAAGATCCCTGTAGTCAAAGAGATCATAGGTGATTTTTACTTTTTTTCCCTCTTTAATACCCCAGGCCTCGACCCTTAACAGGGCAAGATCCCTTTCGGATTCTTTAAATTGGAGTCTTGGGGTAAGCCAATTGGTAAGAAACGCCCTGGGCGAGATATCGGCACCCTTCATCTTCATGGGGGTATCTTCCAGCAGACCTAAGTCCACCATGGTTCGCCAGAATTTTGAATGCCCCGGCCATCTGACGGCAAAACGACCCATTTCCACAAGTTCCTTACCCAGACCGAAAATTTCCACATATCTTTCCGAATCCCCGTTGGGATAAGCTTCCACAGCACCAATGCCCGGAAATTCTATTTCATGGATATTTTCTTCTCTGAAAATTTCATTGCCCGGCACAATATGAAGTTTGCCGTTTTTGATCATGCGGCCTTCCCGGACATACACATCCAATACCCGGTCAAATATCCAGGAAATCTTATATTTAATGGGGCTGGTATCGGCACATTCCGGTGCAGGCACCCCCCCGCCATAGGAGTAGAACCCATGGACTTCATCCAGCTGGTCAATTGCAAGGCGCCCCATGACAAGGTCAATACCGGGGTCAAGTCCCATTTCCGGAAGGATAATGCCGCCTTTTTGTTTTGCAAGAGAGTCCAGTTCTTTTAAAGCATAGGTATAGTTTGAACTGACAAAGGGAATTCCGGCATCAAGCGCCGCCCTGGCCGCAGCCAGTGCCAGTTCAATGGGAAGCATGCAGATAACCACATTGATCTCCATGCTGGAATATGTTTTGGCAAGGTTCTTTTCCTTTAAAACATCCAGCCTTAGAGGCTGGGTTTTGGAATATCCCATTTTGTTCAAATAATCGTTGGCTTGGGTCAGACTGGTATCGCTTTCAAAAAGATCAGCTGCAAAAATACGGGTGATCATCTCACTTTGTTCCAGATCATGAATAACAGCTTTACCCTGTTGCCCCATGCCAAGCACAATTGCTTTCATTTTTTATCTCCATTAATTAATTTTTAACCGGACCCCATGTCCGGTTATCGTTTCATACTGTGTTATAACTTGGTGCTATAAATTTTTCAGTCTTGGATCCAGTGCATCCCTGAGACCGTCCCCAAGAAGGTTGATGGACAAAATCGTCAGCATGATGGCTATCCCCGGAATGGTAACAAGCCACCATGCCTCCGTGATATAAACACGGCCCTCTGCAAGCATTCTTCCCCATGTTGGCATGGGCGGCGGAGTCCCCATTCCCAGGTAGGAAAGCCCGCTTTCCCAGATAATGATATTGGCAACTCTCAGGGTAGCAAGAACGATCAAAGGAGAAATAACATTGGGAAGAACATGGCGTAGAATAATAATGATATGGGGGGTACCAATGGCCCTTGATGCTTCCACAAACTCCTTTGTCTTTATGGATAGAACACTTCCGCGGATGGTTCTGGCATAGGTCACCCAGTCGGAAATTCCCAGCACAATAATGAGATTGAAAATGGAGGGACCCAGCACGGCAATTACTGAAATGGTCAGCAGCATAAAGGGATATGCCATGAAAATATCTGCAATTCTCATGATAAAATTGTCCAGTCTCCCCCCATAATACCCGGAAATAAGTCCCAGAAAAATTCCAATGACAGATGCCACTGCAACTGCGGAGAATCCCACCAGAAGAGAGACCCTGCTGCCGTAAAGCATCCGGGAAAGAATGTCCCGTCCCAGATTGTCAGTGCCGAGAAGGTGCTGCCAGGTGCCGCCCTCCTGCCAGACAGGTGGTGTAAATCGTGCCAGAAGATCCTGGTCAAGAGGGTCCACATGAAAGACAAGGGGAAATAAAACACTGGTCAGAAAAATGAGTAACAAAAGGATTCCCCCCACCATGGCGCTGGGGCGTTTGAGGATATCCTTTAAAACTTCACGGGTTCTCTTTAGGCTGGACGAAAAATTTTCAAACATCTCGTCCATAAGTTTCGATTTTGACGATTTTGATTTCATTTTTCCTCGTAATAACTTATCTGGGGATCCAGATATACATAAAGGATGTCAACAAGAAGATTTATTCCCACAAATATAATGGAAAAGACGAAGACGATGCCCTGGACAAGGGGATAATCCCTGCCAAAAATAGCTTGAATGACAAGCCGTCCAAGCCCTGGCCATGCAAAAACAGTCTCAATAATAACCGTCCCTCCGATCAGGAAGCCAAACTGCATCCCTGCAACGGTAACCAAAGGAATGAGGGCATTTTTCAAGGCATGCTTATAGATAATGACCTGTTCCTTCAACCCTTTTGCCCTGGCCGTGCGGATATAGTCAAGGCTCAGGATCTCCAGCATCACGGATCTTGTGAGCCTTGCAAACATTGCCATGAGGCTGAGTCCCAGTGATATGGAAGGCATGATGAGGTGGGCAAAACTGCCCCTGCCCGATGTGGGCAGCCATCCAAGATGGATGGAAAAAAGTAGCATCATCATGATTCCCAACCAGAAATGGGGCATGGATATCCCTATCAAGGCACCGAACATACTCCCCATATCCAGCATGGAGCCTCGCTTGACTGCTGAAAGGATTCCCAGGGGGATGGCAAGAACCAATGCAAATATCATGGCAGAAAAAGCAAGTTCAAGACTTGCCGGGAGCCTTTCGATGATAAGCTCCATGACCGGGACATGGTAATATAGAGATTCTCCAAAATCACCCTGGACAGCGTTTACAGCAAATCTTGCATACTGGACATGTAAAGGGTCATTAAATCCGAGTTGCTCTCTGAGTTCCTCAATTTCATGATCACTTGCATCTCCGGGCAGCATCAGCATTACCGGGTCTCCGGAAAGATGGATAAAAAAGAAACTTATCATGGAGATGCCCACAATTACGTAAGCCGTGTGCCAAAGCCGTTTTAGTATATACCCTAGCATAATTTTATAAGTAAGCCATTAAAATTTAGGTTATATAGGGAGAGTGCCGTGAAAATACAAGGCACTCTCCCCGGTGGTAATCATCTTTACTTTTTGGGTTTCGCCCAGTACATATTAAGGAAACCGTCCCGATCTCCTTGGTAGGCAACTTTGTTTGAAACACCGAATACTTCTGGAATTACATACAGAAATGCCCAGGGGCAATCTTCGTAGAGCAGTCTATCCAGTTTGTTGTATACCTTGGCTCTTTCATCGCGATCCAGTATGGTTCTTCCAAGGTCCAAAAGTGCGTCACCGGCTGTGTTCTTATAGTAATAGTCCCGGCTTGCAGAGTGAAACAAAGAGCGCATATAACGATCGGGCTCTGGTGCATCATCCCACCAATACATGTACATCTGATGTTTTTTCCCTTTGTACCGTTCCCACATGACCGCTCTTTCAAAGGGTTCCAGCGTTACTTTTATGCCTGCCTTGCCAAGGTTTGCTCCAATGGCTTCTGCCTGTTCCTGGATCTGGGACATATAGGTGGGATAAGCAAGCCGCACTTCAATTCCATCGGGATATCCGGCTTCCGTCAGAAGGGCCTTGGCTTTTTCAGGGTCAAAGGGATAGGGCTTAAGATCTGATGCATGGCCGAATGTTCTGGGGCTGATGGGGCCTTTGCTGAGAATTGCCTTGCCGTCAAAAAGCGCCTTGTTAATGAGTTCACGGTCAATGGCATAATTGACTGCCTGACGAACCCTGATGTCATTAAAGGGGGGCGTATAGGTATTGAGTCCAATATAGGGCATTACACCCATTTGGGAGGTAAGATAGGCTTTACCTGATTCTTGGATTTTTTTTCTTTTGTGAACCGGAATACCGCTCACCACATCGACTTCTCCGGTGAGAAGTGCTGCAATTCTGGCAGATGGTTCTGGAACCGTTTTAAAAATAAGGGTTTCATAATAGGGCTTTGCTGCATAATATCCTTCAAATCTTTCAAGGATTACAGAATCACCCCTGCGCCATTTTTTGAGCTTGTAGGGACCGCATCCAATGGGATCGGTATTAAATTTTGTATCTCCGACCTCCTTGATGTAATTGGGCGGAACAATGGGCATATAGATGGCCAGTATATAAAGGCCGGGGGCATAGGGCTCTTTTGTCTTGATTTCAAATGTCAGATCGTCAATGACGATTATTTCGGTAAAAGAAGAGAGTTTGCCCTTGTGGGGAGATTTGATTTCAGTACTGTTAATTCGGTCAAATGAAAACTTAACCGCCTGGGAATTCACAGGCTCTCCATTGTGAAATTTTATTCCCTTGCGAAGGGTAATCTTCCAGGTCAGGTCGTCGACCTGTTCCCATTTTTCGGCAAGGGCAGGTTTAACAGATGCATCTTCCTGGGGATGGAACAGGGTATCATGGATATTGTAGCAGACGCTCATGGTGTTTTGCAGGGAAGATCGCATGAGGTCAAGTCCCACAACCTCTGATTCCTGAACGACAATGAGGGTCTTGGCATCCCTGGTAAAGCCTGGTGATGCCACCAGGAAACACAGTAGAGTGCCAATTAGAATAGATAGATACTGCTTTTTCATTAAATTCCTCCTTTGTTTTTGGTTAACCATAAATTCGGCCCGATCCCTGGCGCCGGTTTTTTAAATTTGCCTAGGAAAAACTATTTTTCTTGATTGGGCAGGGGCGGCTCCCACACTTGTCCGCCCTGGTGAAGATGGCAGGCAACAATGTGATCCTTTTTGATCAGTCTGCTGTCTGGCTTTATCTTGGTACAAATGTCCATACAGTCCGGGCATCTCGTATGAAAACGACACCCTGTCGGCGGATTGCGCGGTGACGGCACATCTCCCTGGAGGATCACTTTTTTCCTGTTTTTCTTTTTGGGATCTGGAACGGGAATCGAGGATAAAAGAGAAATGGTATAGGGGTGGAGCGGCTCTTTATAAAGATCGTCTACATTTGCAATCTCTACGATTCCCCCAAGGTACATTACCGCGACTTTATGGCTGACATGGCGGATGACGCCAAGATCATGGGATATAAATATATAGGAAAGACCCATCTCCTTTTGTAATCGTTTTAACAGATTCAGCATCTGGGCCTGGACAGAGACATCAAGGGCGGAAACCGGTTCATCTGCAATGATCAGCTTGGGTTTTAGAATCAGGGCCCGGGCAAGCATGATTCTCTGGCGCTGGCCGCCTGAAAATTCATGGGGAAATCTGTTCATATGTTCGGGCAACAGCCCAACCCTTGTCAGTGCTTTTTCGACTTCATCCTTTCGAGATGCTCTGTTCCCGATTTTATGGGTGAGCAAGGGCTCTTCCACTATTCGCTTCACCATAAGCCTTGGATTCAGAGAACCAAAAGGATCCTGAAATACGATTTGTATTCCCTGGCGCAGTTTTCTCCTTTCAGAAGGCTTAAGGGCAAACAGATTCTGACCCTGGAACCAGACCTCTCCTGCTGTGGGCGTGATCAGGTTTAATATGGTGCGGCTGGCAGTGGACTTTCCACAACCTGATTCCCCCACAAGGCCCAGGGTCTCATTTTCCCCCAGGGTGAAGGATATTTCATCCAGGGCATAGACATATTTCTTTTTCCGGCTGAACAAACCTGAGGGTATCGGAAAGTGCTTGCTCAATTTATATACTTCAATAAGATTAGACATTGTCCACCCTCCAGCATGCAACAAAGTGTTCAGGATATATTTCACGAAGTTCAGGTCTTTTTTGGATGCAGATATCTGCGGCCAGGGGGCAGCGGGTATTAAATTTGCAGCCCGGGGGAAGATCTAAAAGACTGGGGACATTCCCCTTTATTTCATAGAGCTCATCCTCAATAGAAGAACTGGTGCCGGGAATTGACTTGAGCAGCCCCTTTGTATAGGGATGCAAAGGTCTTTCAAACAACTCAAGGGTTGATGTGCTTTCCATGACACTGCCGGTATACATGACCATGACCCGGTCTGTTATTTCGGCAATAACACCCAGGTCATGGGTGATCATAATGATGGCAGTCCCCAGCTCTTTTCTTAATTTGCTCATCAGATCCAGGATCTGGGCCGGTATGTTGAGGTCAAGGGCTGTTGTCGGTTCGTCTGCAATGAGAAGCTGGGGCTCACAGGCAAGGGCCATGGCAATCATCACCCGCTGGCGCAGCCCCCCTGAGAGCTGGTGGGGATACTCTTTGAGTCTGTTTTCGGGTCCGGGTATACCCACTTTTTCAAGCATATGAACTGATTTTTCAAGTGCTTGTTTTTTAGTCATGTTCCGATGCACTTGATACACTTCGGCAAGCTGGTTGCCCACAGTATAGACCGGATTTAACGCGGTCATGGGTTCCTGGAAAATCATACTGATTCTGTCCCCCCGGATATTGCGCATCTCTTCGTTGGAAACCTTTAGCAGATCCACATCGTTAAACAGGATCTGTCCTTGGTCGAAAAACGCTGGGGGCATGGGCAGAAGGCCTAAAATCGAAAGGGCAAGGACGCTTTTCCCGCATCCGGACTCTCCTACAATCCCAAGAATTTCACCCTTTCTCGCCTCAAGGCTTACACCATCTACCGCCTTGACAATTCCCGAAGGCGTTTTAAAAAAAGTATGGAGGGAACGAACGTCCAATAAAGTCATATGATTTTTTCCAGTCAAGACAAAATTATTCTTGTTAGAAATATATAGTGATTTTTTATCAAAATCACTCACGCACAAGGATCGTATATGCGATATTTATTCCTGTCAAGCATAAATATCCATTGTTTTTAAATTTTGTGAAATTTCAAAATTTGCTTCTGTCAATGCAACCAGCTCTTCCAATGTGATTTCAGGAGCGATCTCCTCAAGGGTGAGTTTATTGTCCGGAAACGCAAACACCCCGAGTTCGGTAACAATCAAGTCTGCTTCATTACAGCCGGTAATGGGGTAGCGGCACTGCTTGACGATCTTAGACCGGCCGTTTTTTAAAAAATGGGGCATACTGACAATCACTCTTCTGGCCCCGGTTACAAGATCCATGGCGCCGCCCACACCCAACTGGCGACCGTTGGGAATTATCCAATTGGCAAGGTTTGCCTGCTCATCGACTTCAAAGGCACCAATAACGGTTGCATCCACGTGCCCCCCCCGTATCATGCCAAAGGATGCGGCACTGTCAAAATAAGAACAACCCGGCATCTGGGTGACCATCTGCCTCCCGGCATTGATCAAATAGGAATCGGCATCTTCTTGTTCGGCCAGGGGACCCACCCCCAGCATGCCGTTTTCTGCCTGGATATGGACATTTTTATTTTTTATGTAGTTGGAAACCATTGTTGGGGTGCCCACACCAAGATTGATGATCGTAACATCCGTGACCCGGTTAAACTCACTGGCGATTCGCCTGGCGATTCTTTGTTTTACAAGCCTCTTTTCAACAAATTCCTTCATCTTTTCACCTTTTGAACAATTTTATTTACAAACAGGTGGGGGGTGACAATCATTTCAGGATCAAGATCTCCAACAGGCACTATTTCATCCACTTCAACAATGGTCAGTTTTGCGGCCATTGCCATGAGGGGATTAAAATTACGTGCAGTTTTATAATAAATTAAATTTCCCAGTTCGTCCGCCTTATGGGCTCTTATCAATGCGATATCAGCATGGATGGCTTTTTCAAGAACACAAAGTTTGCCGTCAAACTCTTTTGTCTCTTTGCCCTTCCCCAGATCTGTTCCCTGGGATGTGGGCGTGTAAAAGCCGGGAATTCCGACCCCGGCAGCCCGGATAGCCTCTGCAAATGTCCCCTGGGGTATCAGGGTTACATCAATGATTTTTTCATTGTAAGCCAGGGCGACTTCAGGATTCCAATTATAATAGTTCCCGATGAGCGCCTTGATATTATTGTTTTCAAGCAGTTTGCCAAGCCCTACACCAGGGGAGCCTAAGTCATTGCTGATGATGGTCAACGCCTTCAAATCGCTTTTTATCAGAAGGTCTATCATCTCTTCGGGATTCCCGGCATTCCCAAAACCACCTATCATTATTTTTGAGCCGCTTTTGATCAACCCGATTGCATCTGCGGCACTGCATATTTTATTGCTTCTACCCATGGGGTCTCCATTTTTATGTTCCGGCCTTAATGCCGTGATATGATCAAACCAGACAATTGCAATTGCAATTGGTGTGCCATTTAACTTTTTTTAAAATATTGGCGCCCAGAGCTATCCTTAAAGTATTAGTTGTAACCTTTAAGGGTAGGAAGGGAATGAAGTTTATCGCGTCAAGGATGGCGGAGGGGATCAGATTTTTCAGGTTATAAAACAACCCAATTATCCTAATAATTTTATTATGATGGATTCAAGGTTTCAAAATAGGCAAGATATGAACGGCCTTTCTTTGTGATGACGGTTCCCTGCTTTGTTTTACCCACCAGGATGATCTCGTGTTTTTTTAGCAGGTTCAAGGATTTTTTCATTTTTCCTTCTGATACCTGATATTGGTGGTATCCCAATTCCTTGATCAAAGAGTTTCTTCCACAAAGCCTTCCCTGTCTTTCCAGGATAATGGAAAGCAGGCATTGCATCATCCTCCTGTTAAGGCCGTTGGCTTTCAATTCCCGGCGAATCTGTTCAAAATTATTTTCCAGGGAGTGATCAAGTCTTTTCGTCAGTGTTTTGTGGGTGTTTTGTATGGCATCGGGAAAATGTTCGACATAAAGTTCCGGTGATCCCTTGGAAGAATAAAAAACATATTCTGTAATATTGATCAATTCCCTGATATTTCCGGGCCAGTCGTGGGAAAGAAGAAGGTTGCGGGCCTGGGAAGATATCTCTTTAACAATGCCGTATCTGGTTTTTAGATATTTTTGCATAACATAAATAATATCCTCCTTGTGCTCTCTCAGAGGCGGAACGTGGATGGGAAATGTGTTTAACCTATAAAAAAGATCATTCCTGAATTTTTTTTCTTTTATCGCCTTGTAAATGTCCTTGTTCGTGGCTGCAATTATCCTGACCTCAACCGGTATGATACTGCTTCCGCCCACCCGTAATACTTCTTTCTCCTGGAGCACCCGCAGCAGGGAGGATTGAACATTCAGCGAGGCATCTCCAATCTCGTCCAAAAAAATGGTACCGCCCTGGGCCTGTTCAAACAATCCTTTCTTCCCGCCTTTTTTGGCACCGGTGAATGCACCCTCCTCGTATCCAAACAGTTCACTTTCTATGAGGCCGTCAACAATGCCGGCAAAATTGACTGCCACAAAAGGGCCTGTTCTCAGAGGGGAAGCCTGGTGTATGGCATGGGCAAACAATTCTTTTCCCATGCCGCTTTCCGCTGTGATCAATATGTTTTTCCCGGTGCTTGCAAAGTCCCTGGCCTGTTCAATGACCTGCTTCATGTGTTGGTTTTTTGTCCATATACTGGAAAAAGAATATTTGGATACATGCCCTTTTTTAACCAACTTCACCCTTACTTCTTTTTCAAGTTCCCTGATCGTGTCAATCCGACGTAGGGTGTAAATATGGGTTATGAGATTATCCCCCACCACAGGAATCTTTGTCACCACGGTTTTTTCGCCGTTTATATCATAAATATGGGCGGATTTTTTTGTCTGATCCGAGGCTTTCAGGATCACCGCCAGCAACTCGAAATTTTGGATAACCTTTTCTATTTTCTGGGTGATCAACGCCTCTTTTTCAGTCTTTAAAAGTTTTGCAGCACTCTTATTCACAAGGCTGACCCTGCTTTTGTCATCCACATAAATCAACCCGTCATCAAATTCATTTATGATAATTTCTTCATATTTGCTGAGGCGTTCCGCACGTTCAAGGGAAACTGCAAGTTTCCGGCTGGATGCCATGAGCATCCTATGGTAAAAATCAGAATAGGTTTCCAGATATTTGATATCCAGTTCAAGTGCTTCGAGGATTTGCAAAAAGGACAGGATGCTTACGATTCTGGGTCCGATATCAATGGTTTGCCGTATCTCGTCGGGACAAAGGTGCATCATCCCGGGTGAGACCGCAACCTTTATGTTACTGAAATCCAGGTTGCACCCCTTCCAGAACGGGATGTAGTTCAGGTGATTCATCCCCAGTTTGTTCAATGAGTCAATGGTCTCCTGGGATGTCTTCCTGGGGCTGTTGACCACCAGGACATCCTCTCCTTTGGGAAGCATGAGCAGCTTTTCAAGGTTCTGCCCCACGATGACCCGATCGGGTGAAATAATCCGGCTTTTCGGGAAAAGCCTCCTTGCTTTGGGCCGCAAAAATTCGCCTGAAACCAAAACAATATCCGTCTGCACGGGCGTCGAATCCCCGTCTTCTAAGGAGCTGCTGTACAGATCCGCGACATGGCCGATGATTTTTTTAAAGGTTTTCTCCAGAAACCTGGCCACTTTTTTATCGGAACTGAACAACATCATGCTTTTCATAACCCCTCCTTATTGGGAATAAAAATTATCCTAAACGACCCAATTGTCCCAATTCCAACTTTATTAACCACACGAGGCGACTCATAGCATGTTTTATTCTCAATTTCATTCAAATTTTAAATTTTACCCATATAAAACAAGCCAAGCACCGATACTTCCCCCGCATTGATAAGGTTTAGTATATATTGGTAAGGTTTAGATATAAGGAGGTAAAATTATATTTTTTACAGGCATATATATTGCATTTTCTTTGGGTCTGGATCGCTATATTGGTGTCGGCCAGTTTGGTATTTCCAAAAAAAGGGCTTTAATTGAATGAGAGGCCAGGCTAAACCCCTGGCCCAGAGTAAAGGTGATGAAAATGGAAGAAAACAGCCATGTGTTTTACCGGGTAATGAACAAAGACTTTCCCGTTGCCATAAAAGCAAAGGGACTCTTTATCCAAGATCGTGCCGGTAAAAAATATATCGATGCCAGCGGTGGTCCCCTGGTGGTAAACCTTGGCCATGGAAGGCAGGAGCTTGCAAAGGCTGCTTATGATCAGATTCTAAATTGCGGGTACACCCATCCCACCATGTTCACAAGTCAGCCGGTTGAAGAGTTGTCCGCCATGTTGGCATCCCATTCCCCCCGGGGCATTAATAGATTTTACTTTCTTTCCGGGGGGGCTGAGGCCATTGAGGCATCCATAAAACTTGCACGTCAGATACAAATTGAAAACGGTAGAGTCGGGCGGACCCGGCTTATTTCAAGATGGAATTCATACCATGGATTGAGTATTGGCGCCCTCTCGGCAACCGGGAGGAAAAGTTTTCGAGATCCCTTTCTTCCCCTTTTGCCTGAAACCATACACATTCCGTCCCCCTTTTGTTTTAGATGCCCCTATGGGCTGACACATCCATCCTGTGACTTAAGATGCGCAAGCGCATTGGAAGATGCCATCTGCACGGCCGGTGAAGATACGATTTCGGCATTTCTCATGGAAACAATTTCCGGTGCATCCATTGCTGCTGTGGTGCCGCCGGATGGATATCTTCCGGCCATTCGGGAAATCTGTGACCGATACAATGTTTTGTTGATACTGGATGAGATTTTATGTGGTCTTGGAAGGTGCGGCAGATGGTTTGCATCGGAATACTTTGACGTGGAGCCTGATATTGTCGCCATGGGAAAAGGCCTGGGTGGCGGCGCCATTGCCATTTCAGCCCTGGGTGTCCAGGAACGTCATTACCAGACGATCAGTCAGGGCTCGGGTAGTTTTGTACATGGCGGCACATTTTCCCATCACAATGTGGCAGCTGCCATCGGTAAAACCGTCATTGGCATCCTTGAAAAGGAAAACCTTGTTGAACAATCCGAACGAAAAGGGAATATACTGGGAAATCTTCTCAAAAAAAATCTTTTGGCCCATCCCAATGTAGGAGACATCCGGGGAAAAGGACTCCTATGGGGCATTGAATTTGTACAGGATAAAGACAGCTATCACCCATTTCCCAGAAAAAAGAAAATCGTTGAGCAGGTCTGGAAATCCCTTTTTGACAAAGGGGTGCTTGCATACAAATCAACCGGGTTTGAAAATGGGGACGGTGATGCCCTCATGTTCGGCCCTCCTTTTATAATTGAGGAGGCCCAGATGGAATTTATTGTGGATGCACTGGCCCGAACATTAAATGAACTTTTTAAGGCATAAAAAATACAGGAGTCGTGAATGCAGGATTATACCGGAAAAATACTTAGAGTAAACCTGACCCAAAATCGTATCACCCAGGAAACCATTGACCCGGACGTAAAAAAAAAATATATCGGCGGCAGGGGCCTTGGCATATATTATCTGTTAAAAGAATGTGATCCCACCTGTGATCCCCTGGGAGAAGAAAATCCCCTCATCATTGCCATCGGTCCCCTGACCGGCACCGGCGCCCCCACCGGCGCCAGATACATGGTTATGACAAAGTCACCCCTGACAGGTGGAATCACCTGCTCCAACACAGGGGGATTTTTGCCTACGGAAATGAGACGGGCCGGAATAGAGATGATCATCTTCCAGGGGAAATCACCGGAACCCGTATATCTATGGGTTGACAATGATCATTTCGAACTTCGCTCTGCCGCCCATTTGTGGGGAAAGGATACCCACAAAACCAACGAGTTGATCAGAGAAGAAACCCACCCAAAGGCCAGGGTCGCCTGTATCGGACCTGCCGGTGAAAATCTCGTGCTCTTTGCAGCCATCATGAATGATGATGACAGGGCCGCTGGCAGGTCCGGAGTGGGTGCTGTAATGGGTTCAAAAAATTTGAAAGCCTTTGCCATAAAGGCAAATGGGAAAACAGCCCTTTATGATAAGACCCGTTTTAAGGGGCTTGTAAAAGAATTTAATGCCAAATTCAAAGATTCCCTTGTGGACGGTAAGTCTGCCCTGAATATCTATGGAACCGCGGTTACCATATCGGAAACCAATGGGGCGGGATGCCTTCCCACTAGAAACTGCCAGCAGGGAACCTTTGAGGGATGGGAAGATTTGAGCGGCCAAACCCTTACACGGGATTATCTTATCAAACCCAGGGCATGCTACTCCTGCCCCATTGGCTGCGGGAGGGAAACCCGGGTGGATACCCCGGGCCCATTTCAAGGCCAGGGAGACGGGCCTGAATATGAAACCATTTTTGCCTTTGGCAGCCAATGCGGCGTGAACAATTTTCCTGCGGTGCTCAAGGCAAATTATCTGTGCAATGAGTTAGGCATTGATACCATCTCAATGGGATGCACCATTGCCTGTGCCATGGAAATGTTTGAAAAGGGCATCCTGACCGAAGAAGAGGTGGGTCGAAAACTTGAATTCGGTGATGCCGATGCCATTGTGGAACTGACCCGGAAGACCGCATACCGGGAAGGTTTTGGCGATCTTCTGGCATTGGGCAGCCTGAGACTTGCTGAAAAGTATGGTCATGGGGAACTGGCCATGGTTTCAAGGGGACAGGAATTTGCAGGATATGACCCCAGGGGAGAGCAGGGCATGGGCCTTGCCTATGCAACTTCCCCCATCGGCGCATCCCATATGCGCGGTGATCCGGCATATATTGAACTACTGGGAGTCCCCATGCACATGGATCCCAGAACATGGGAGGACAAACCCCAGATCGTCAAGGACTGGCAGGATGTTTTTGCCATCATTGATGCCGCGGGTCTATGTGTCTTTTTTGCCATCCGGAATCTGGTCCTTTCGGACAAAACCATACGACCGGATGGCATAATGGAGTTGATAAATGCCGCCACCGGAGTCAATTATACCATTGATGAATTTGTCAGGGCAGGAGAGCGCATTTTCAATGCTGAAAGACAATTTCTTGCCAGGGCCGGATTTGCGAAAAAAGATGATTCCCTGCCCATGAGAATTGTAAATGACCCCCTTCCCGATGGCCCCTCCAAAGGGGATGTATGTCATCTCGACCAAATGTTGATCCAATATTATAAATTAAGAGATTGGGATCAGAACGGAATCCCGACCCATAAAAAACTTGAAGATCTGGAATTGATTTAATTTTTGTAATCAACCGGATCATGAATACGGAGGATAGAGTATGGAACGTGTGGTTATTGCCGGAGCCGTCAGGACACCCATTGGCAAATATACGGGTGCTTTAAGGGAGATCCCCGGGTATGAACTTGGAGCGCTTGTGCTAAATGAAACTGTCAAACGGGCAGGAATTGAACCTGAACTTGTGGACGAGGTCATCATGGGGCAATCCTATCAGAATGGCGAGTCCGTAAACATTGCCCGGGTATCCCTTCTTGCGGCAGGATGGCCTGTTGATATTCCTGGAATTACCATTGACCGGCGGTGTTGTTCAGGGCTTGACTCCATCTGTTTTGGTGCAATGAAGATCATGAGCAAACAAGCAGACATTGTTGTTGCCGGCGGTATTGAAAAGATCGGAAGAGCGTCGTGTAGGAAAGAGTGTGCCTCTATGTGTAGATCTC
>CAXHYW010000011.1:0-18904 GCA_964021475.1 uncultured Desulfobacteraceae bacterium
CCTTTGAGGATCAATCCTATTTCAAGGTATTAAAAACCAGACTCAAATGGAGTGGCGGCAGACGTTAGATTTTATTTATGGCAGTGGCAGATTCCCCCAGGATAGCCATCTGGGCTGTGGCGGCTTCACTTTTCTCAACGGCCCGGATGGTGATCTCACAGGTTTTCTCTGTGCTTTACGCAATCTCGGTTATGGTAGCGGTCATCTGCTCGGTGGCCGAGACAATATTGGAAAAATTATTCGTGCCTGTTTTGAGCGCTAAAGCTTCACTATAGCTCTTTTCATTTGACTTCATACAAAGTTAAATTATTTTACCGGTGTCTTCAACCCAAAAATCATCTTCTTGACAATTTATTTTTTTAATTAATTTCTGACATGTTTTGCTGGTTACCTTTGCAAAACCCTCTTCAAGTAAAATCAAAACTTTATTCATAGTGCAATCATTATGCTGAGCAACATAATTTTTGACGATTGCCCAACATGTTTCAATAGGTTGTAGCTCAGGGTGGTAAGGAGGTGTTCGCAGAATGGAATGACCCTCTTGCTGAGCAATTCTATCAATTAAAAATTCTGGCTTCGTTGCCAAGCGTGAGCATACGTCAAAAAGCTCTGACTTTAACATGTCTTTGGTCCAGGGAATTTCATTATTTGATAAACATTCGCGCAATCTTTTTACAGAATGACTTTTTTTGGGAAACGCTTCTTCTACAAGTACATTATGGTAAGGTGCATTATCCATAACGATCAATGAATTTTCTGGAATATTTTAGCTATTCTTGACAAAAGACAAAAAAGCATTTACTTTTTATTTACTATCCTTTTATCCTTTTTTCATTTCAGATCCTTAGCAGGCCACCGTGGTGCGGTTAGAGAATCTGTCTCAGCCGGACCAGGGCTTTTTCAAGATTCTGCCTTAAAGGGGAATTGTCGCTACAGGCCGTCAGGACAAAATCCGCCGTATTAACCACATTTTTCCACCGGGGCCTGGAAGGCAGGGTACTCTTGCTCAGATATTTATCCAGGGTCTGGGTCCTGGCCCACCCGTCCTTGCCGATATATACCGTCCAAAGCCCGGATTCTTCGGCCAGCTCCACCCGAGATGTCTTTGTACTGGCCACCCAATAGTCCACCGTAAGATTCATAACGGTTACTGTGTGATCATGGGGGAGTTCATCCCCAGGGGATTTATCACTCTGACGGGCCAATTCATCCAAAAGCCTGTCAATGGCTTTTATTCCCTCGCTTATATCCGACCTTTCTTCCCAGTCATTGCCGGTCAGGCATTGCAGGGTGGTTTCCAGTTTGGTTAACCTGTCCCGGTTCAGGTTCAGCTTTTCAATAAACCGGGCCGAATGGTCAATGGAAGCCCTAGTGCCCCGGCCTTGAGCACTGTGGCTGAAAAACATAAACCAGAACTCTTCCCCTTCAACGGCCAGAAGACTTAAGGTGATATCCACCTTGACTATTCTGTTCCCGCCGCCCTTAATTGAGATGCCCGGGTGGTACAAGGCCTCCGGGGAAAGGGTGGTTTTGTCCAGACACAGCTTGAGCTGTTCCAGGCCCGGATTTTTTTTTGAAGGGAACAGGGTAAAAAAATAGCTACCCAGAAGATCTGCCGGACCCAATCCGGTCATGGCTTCAAATGCCCGGCTGCAAAACCCTATTTCCCGGCCCGGGTTAACGGCCAGAACTGCATCTTCCAGGGTATTCAGCATGCCCGAAAGACGTCGCTGGGTAAGCTTGAGTTCCAGCTCTCTTTTTTCCCGGGCCTTAATCTCCTTTTTCAGGGCAATATTTTCCCTGAGGGTTTCATAGGACTGCTTTAAATGGATCTGGGTCTTTACCCTGGCTAAAAGCTCTTTTTTTTCAAAGGGTTTGGTCAGATAATCATTGGCCCCGGATGAAAATCCCTCCACCAGATCCTGGATCTGGTATTTTGCCGTCAGCAGGATCACAGGCAGTTCCGACGCCGAATGGGTCCGGCGAATCTCATGGCAAACCTCATACCCGGTCATGCCCGGCATCATCACATCCAAAAGGATCAGGTCCGGCAGGGGACTTTGAGTCAGAAGCTCAAGGGCCTGGGGCCCGCCGGAGCAGGTAACCACCCTCATATCATAGGCTTCAAGATGGTTGACCACAACCTGGAGATTGATGGGGTCATCATCCACTGCCATGACCAGGGGCAGCCTTTTGGATACCAAATTTCCCATGACCGGGGGGCCAGGAAAAAAATCCGTGTCCAGGGCACTTCTTAATTTAGAGTTCTCCGGCCGATCCGCCGGGGACACTCGCCCTGTTTTTCCATCCGGAGCCAGGGGGATGGAAAACCAGAATACAGATCCCTTTCCAAGGGTTGATCTCACCCCGATCTTTCCCCCGTTCAATTCCACAAGATCCCGGGTAATGGCAAGCCCCAACCCCGTACCGGAATAGCGCCTGTCCGATCCCTGTTCCACCTGCTCAAAGGATTGGAAGATCTTGTCCAGATGTTGTTGATCAATGCCGATGCCGGTATCCCTGATATAAATCCTTGCCATCTGCCCCTGGATGCTTGCCCCCACAATAACCTTGCCCTTTTGGGTAAACTTGATCCCATTGCCCACAAGGTTGAAAAGAATCTGGTGGAGCCGGTCTTCATCGCAGAGGAGAAGAGAAAACTCCCCGGGGATCCTGTTTTCAAGCTGAATGGGCCGACTTTGAATCAATTGCCCGGAAACCATGAGTACTGAATCCACCACAGGCCTTAAATTCACAGAACCAATGGACAGGGCCAGCTCTCTTTTTTTAAGCTGGGAAAAATCAAGCAGATCATTTATCAGGTTTAAAAGGCGTCTTCCACTGGATTCGATGAGGATCAGCCCCTTTAAAGCCTTTTGGGACAAAGGTTCCTCCCGGATGGACTGGGCAATGCCCATGATGCCGTTTAAAGGCGTTTTCAACTCATGGGAGGTGTTGGCCAGCAGTTCATCTTTAAAATGGTTCAGTTTTGACAATTCAATATTCCGGGATTTCAACTTTTGGGTCAACTCTTCCACGGCAGCAAATGCCCTTGAAAACCGGGTGGAAATCAAAACCGAATAGGAGATGATAAAGCCAAGGCTTCCGTAGGTAATCAGGGAACCTGTATGGATAAGATGCACATCGTTCAGCATATCATTTAAAAAGGTAAACCCTAGCAGAAAATAACCGGGTATCAAAAACCGGATCCCTGGTTTCCGGTTTAAAAGGTCAATGAGAAACCGGACAAACAGATAGGCAAAACCTAGGAGGGTCACCATAAAATATCCGAGCACCACCCGGTCAAAGGCATTGGGGGGGCTTAAGATAAGATAAACCAGAAACAGGCCTCCCAACACCTGGGATATCCGGTTGATCAGGAAGGCAAATGAATGGGGGAAAAGGTCATGGTAAAACATCACCACCAGGGGAAGGGTAAAAGCACCGGGGATCAATGCCAGGTTGATGGACCAGTGCCAGGGCAGCCAGGGAAACAAAAATTCCCCCAGACATCCGCCATTGACCCCGAACAAAACCTGGACAGCCCACAAACTGCAGAAAAGGCCAAAATAAAGATTAACCGGGGCGTTTCTCTGGATGCACAGGAGAACCAGATGGGAAAGCCCTATGATCAGCAAAACACTGGCCAACACTGCCGTCACTATCCATTTCCGGTTGACCATATCCTGAATATCCGGGTCCGACCCCAGCCATATGGGGGTGTTGATCCCGCCCTGGACATTGTGAAAATTGGAAACCTGGAGGATGATATCCAGATCCGGACCCCGGGGAGAAAACCGGGAAATAAGGGTATGACGCCGGGGGTGCTCTTCCTCTTTTTTTGTACCCACCTCTCCACCGGATACGGCAAAGCTCCCGTTGATCCATACCTTTCCCACGGACAGGACATCACTTATATAAAGGGCTGTCAGATCCATATTCAAGGGCATGTTTGTCACTTTAAGGCGGTAGGTGGCATATCCTTTGGGAGGCAGGGAAACCTGGTCTATGGCCTGGCCCTGCCATAGTCCCGGCAGGCTAATGTGGGGGGCAGGTTCAATGGGAGGCATACCGGCAAAATCATCCGGGTCAAGCAATTGTTCGAAAAAAAAGGCCCATTGCCCGTCCAGGCGGACAGGCCCGTTTTGCTCAAAATTCCAGTCCGACAAATCCAAAACACCTTTTACAGCGACAGGGGAAGTCGATTCCCGGCCGCACCCGGCCAATAAAAGCAAGAAGATTATACCCAGCCTGATTGTTTGCCTCATATTCAACGTCAGATTCCAATTTTCAACATCATCAAAATTCACCGGTTCAGCCACTGCTTAAAATCATTTCCACAGATCCTTATAATAGGTATCCAATCTTTTTAAAAGAAATATTTAAACCCAAAAAGCGGCTCCCCTGGTTTTAAAACCCTGGGATTTAAGAGGTGTTGACACTTTTAACGGAAATTAACGGAAAATATCATTGATCTGCCCCCCCCAAAATAATGTAACCTCAACGCCGTGGTGAAATTGCTTTTAATTGTAAAGAAACAAAAAGGAAAAGAGAATTATGACACAAGAATTCAATGCCCAAATCAAAACGAAACTGGTGGGCAAAGCCATGCAGGATGAAGTATTCAGACAGGATTTAATCAGCAACCCAAAACAGGCCATCAAGGATGTATTCGGGGTTAACATCCCGGAAGGAAAAGAGGTCCATGTCCTGGAACAAACTTGTGACAACCTGGATTTTATCGTTCCCCAGAGACCTGCTGAGATCACCGATGATATGACAAAAACCGAAATCGTTGAGCGGTTGACACGTGATTCACCCAAATTTAGCGACAACGTCAGCAGTGTGATGAATGTATACGGAAAAATTCTGGCCGAAATCTGGACAGACCCCAAATTTTTAGACCGGTTCAAGGCAGACCCCAAAACTTTTATAGGTGCTGAAAGTGATACCGCACTGCCGGAAAACATGCACATCGTTGTCCGGGTAGAAGATGATCACAATGAATACCTTGCCGTACCGGTATTGGGTACAGACTCAGAACTCACGGATGAGGAGTTGGAGCTTGTATCAGGTGGTTCAATAATAGGGACCGCTATTGGCACCGTCATACTTCTGGGGGGCTTGGCTCTGGCAGCTTTGGGTCTTATTTCATGGTAACCCCTCTGAAATAAATGCAATATGCAGAAGCATCAGTTCCCGAGAAAATGCTTTTGCACCATGTTTTCTGAGATGAATTATTTTGTTTATTCAAGTAGTTATTTAGTTTTAACGGAAATTAACGGAAAACATCCTTGATCTGCCCCCCTGTGTTCAGGGTAGGTTGAGGCCCATGGGGATTTGTCCCTGGGGGGATAAGTGCAGTTAGCCATTAGCGGTTAGCTAAAACCTAATTGCTAACCACCAACGGCTAAAATTGAACTTACAATTATGGAAGGGCCATGAGAAACGATACCAAATTCAAAGAAGGGTTACCCGGCCAATATAAAACACCCAATAACTTAAAAAGGAGAAAAGGACCATGACACTCACAGCAGAGATCAAGGCAAAACTTATCAACAAGGCCATGCAGGATGATGCATTCAGGCAGGAGTTGCTCGCCAACCCGGCACAGGCCGCAGCAGATAGTTTTGGAGTAAAAATTGCCGAGGGTAAAACACTCCATGTATTGGAACAGACCCCTGGAAGCCTGGATTTTATCGTTCCCCTGAGACCCGCAGAAATCACGGAGAATATGACGGAAAACCAGATCATTGAACGTCTGACCCGGGATATGCCCAAGCTCAGCGACAAGCTCAGCAATCGGATGAATGCATATGGAAAAATTTTGGCCAAAATCTGGACCGACCCACAATTTCTGGACCAGTTAAAGGCAGACCCCAAAACCGTTATAAATGCCCAGAGCGATACCCCTTTGACTGAAAACCAGAAAATCACCATCCGGGAGGAAGACGGCCAGAATGAATACCTTGCCCTGTCGGCATTGGGAATGGATTCGGAACTTACGGATGAAGAATTGGAGCTTGTATCAGGCGGGCTTTGGGACGTCATCGCAATTACCATTCTTATGCTGTCGGTTTTATGGTAACCCGTCCGAAATAAATGCACTAGGCAGAAGCATCAGTTCCCGGGAAGATGCTTTAGCATCATGTTTTCTGAGATCAATTATTTAATTTATTCAAGTAGTTATTTAGTTTTAACGGAAAATATCCTTGATCTGTCCCCCTGTGTTCAGGGTAGGTTGAGGCCCATGGGGATTTGTCCCTGGGGGATAAAAATCTAATCACTAATGACTAAAATTGAACTTGCAACTATGGAAGGGCCATGAGAAACGATACCAATTTCAAACAGCAGATAAAGCAGCAATTTCTTCTTAAAAGTATCGCCGCAAAAGTCAGCCGCCTGGTGGAACTGGAGTTAACCAATAAGTGTCACAACGGCTGTTCCTATTGCGGTGTTTTTGACCAGACCCAATTATCGGAAATTAATTTTAATGACCTGACACGATTTCTTGACACCATGGCGGCCCGTGCCAGGGACAGTCGGAAACAGTTCAGTGTCTCCCTGTGCGGGGGTGACCCTCTCCTGTACAGCCAATTTGAACCCCTGGTTTTATGGCTCAAACAACATGGTATTCCCTTTATCATCAAGGCAAATCCCTCCACCATGACCCGGGACAGGGCTGTTCTGCTCAGGAAAAACGGATGTGAAGCAGTCCGGTTCACCCTGTTTGGAAACCGCACCACCCACAATGCTAACCGGGGGAGGGATACCATTGAAGAACTTGAAAATAAGACTAAAATGCTCAAGGAACTTGGAATCCCTGTGATGTGGAACCTGACCCTGGGCAAAATCAATCTGGACCAGACCCTTTCTGCCCTGCCCTTTATCCTTGCCGTCAAACCCGACGGCATTAGTATCGGCCGCCTTGCAAGGATGGGCACCCTTGCCCGCCAAGAAGAGTTCACTGATCTGACCCCAAAGGAATACCGCAGCTTTCTCCTCAAAATTCTTGAATTTTATTATGACCATTACCAGCAAGGGTTTACCCTCATGTTCAAGGAAAAACTATGGATTCCTTTGTTGATTGAAGAAGGACTATTGGATATCACGCCGGAAAACTTACAAAAAATGGTTCTGGGGTGTGAGGCCCAGGGCAATTTACTGACCATCAATCAAAAAGGGGAGATGCTGGCCTGCGGGCTGTTGCCCACCCTGACCATGGGCAGTATTGGTAAAGATTCATGGGAAAAGGCCTATCTGCCGGATAATCGCCCCCTGTCCCTTAAAAAAGAATCGGTTTGCAGCCCCTGCACCTACTTTAGCTGCTGTAAAGGCTGCAGGGCCATAGCCCTGGCCAATTCCGGCGGATTATACAACAAGGATCCCCAATGCTGGGTCACCCTGCCTGGGGTTGCCCGGCCCAATAGAGAAACAAACCAATAAATTTAAAGGAGAAAATGACCATGACACTCACAGAAGAGATCAAGGCAAAACTCATCAACAAGGCCATGCAGGATGATGGATTCAGACAGGAGTTGTTCGCCAGCCCGGCCCAGGCCGTCTCAGATAGCTTTGGGGTAACAATTCCCGGAGGAAAAACACTTCATGTATTGGAACAGACCCCTGAAAGCCTGGATTTCATCGTTCCCCAGCGGCCTGGTAATATCACGGAGAACATGACGGAAAACGAAATCATTGACCGGCTGACCCGGGATATGCCCAAGCTCAGCGACAAGCTCACTAATATAATTTCAGTCTATGGAAAAATTCTGTCAAAAACATGGACCGACCCGGGATTTCTGGACAAATTCAAGACTGATCCCAAGGCAGTTATCAGTGAAGAGAGCGGCACGATTCTCCCGGAAAACCAGAAGATAGTCGTCCGTGTGGAAGATGAGCACAATGAATACCTTGCCCTGCCCATGCTTAATGCGGATTCCGAACTTACAGATGAAGAGCTGGAACTGGTATCCGGAGGGTTGGGTGGTTTAGCTCTTATCATAATATGCCTGGCACTGGGAGTGATGTCGGTGAGCTGGTAGCCAATAAGAAAAAAACAATTGAGCACCGGCGCATCCTCCCCTAAGGTGAAGATGCGCCCCACCATGTTTATGGAGGAAAAATTTAATTGGGCAAACAAATATTTCGGCAAAAAGCATTGGACCGGCTGTCATCCCCTGAGCAGCTGGACCAGGCCATGCAGGTCATAAGCCCCCTGAGCTGGGCAGGGCTTCTTGGCGGGTTTTTTTTTATCGGCATTGTCCTGTTCTGGGGTATAAAAGGGGAGATCCAGACCCTTGTACACGGCCAGGGAATACTGCTCAAGGAGGGGTCCATCTACGATGTGGTTTCCCTGGGAACCGGCCAGGTCAGGCAGACCCATGTCCAGGTGGATGACCTGGTGGTCAAGGGGCAGATAATTGCCCAGCTTTCCCTGCCCGACCTGGATCACAGGCTCAAGGAGGCAAGTGACAGGCTGGTAAATTTTACGGCGGAAAAAGAGATGATCTGGGCCCTGGGGGATAAAACCACGGGGCTTAAGCGCAAAGCCCTGGCCAACCAGCGGCAAGTTCTGGAAAAAGCCGTGGAAACCGGGAAGGAGCGGGTGGTTTTTTTAAAAAAAGAATGGGAACACCAGAGTGACTTTTTGAAAAAGGAGTTGACCACCCGGAGCCGGGCCCAGGAAGCCAAAACCCTGTATGAAAACGCATTACGTGAAATCATGGGCTATAAAAGCGATCTCAACGATATTGAATCCAGGGAGATGGATCTTTCCGCAGGGTTTAAAAAAGAACGGTTTGCCCTGGAATACGAGATCTCCCTGGCCCGGCTCAAGATCAAGGCATTAAGGGAAACCCGGGACCTGCAAAGCCGGATCATCAGCCCCCACAACGGACGGGTCCTGGAAATATTTAAAAACAACGGCAAGGTGATCCAGACCGGGGAGGCCCTGGCCAGTATTGAAGTAGCCAGGGACAAGAATGAACCTTTGTCCCTGTTTATATATTTCCCGCCCGGGGACGGTAAAAAGGTAAACCCTGGCATGGATGTCAGAATTATCCCCTCCACCGTTAAAATGGAAGAACACGGGTATATGCGGGGCAATATACGCAAGGTGGCAGGGTTTCCCGCCTCCCAAAAGGGAATGCTTCGGGTGCTTCAAAACCAGGACCTTGTCACAACCCTTTCCGCCGGCGGTGCCCCCATTGCCGTGACAGCCGATCTTTTTGCCGATACCAATACCATCAGCCAATACGAGTGGTCCTCGGGCAAGGGCCCCGGGACCACCGTGGACAGTGGTACTTTGTGCAGTGCCAGTGTGGTGGTCAAAAAACAGATTCCCTTAAGCCTGGTCCTGCCCTACCTGAAAAAACATCTGCTGGGCATTGGGGAGGCAATGGATGACCAATGATACAGATCCGATTCTCTGGCATAGCAAACGGGTAAAAACCCCGACCCTGATCCAGATGGAAGCCCTGGAATGCGGGGCCGCAGCCCTTGGCATCCTGCTGGGGTATTACAAAATGTTCATCCCCCTTGAAAAACTCCGCCGGGACTGCGGCGTTTCCCGGGACGGCAGCAAGGCCATCAACATGGTCAAGGCTGCAAGGCGGTACGGCATGAATGCCAAGGGATATCGCAAGGAGCCCCAGGGACTGAAAACCCTTGTTCTTCCCTTGATCATCTTCTGGAATTTCAACCATTTTGTGGTGCTTGAAGGCATCAAGGGAAACAAGGTTTTCCTCAATGACCCGGCTGTGGGGCCAAGGACAGTCACCCTTGAGGAACTGGATGACGCCTTTACCGGGGTTGTTCTGTCCATCACACCGGGAGCGGAATTTAAAAAAAGCGGTAAAAAACCCGGAATCTTCAGGGCCATGAAACACAGGATATCAGGAGTTAAAACCGGACTGTCCTTTGCAATTCTGGCCGGCCTGGCCCTGGTGATCCCGGGCCTTGTGATTCCAACATTTTCCAGAATTTTTGTGGATGACATCCTGGTGGCGCAAAGGACTGAATGGTTCAAGCCCATGCTCCTGGGCATGGGGGCCACCCTGATTTTACAGGGATTTTTAACCTGGCTCCAGGAGCGTGCCCTTTTGCGGCAGCAGGTCAAACTGGCCATCAACACTTCGGCTCAATTTTTTCTTCACATTCTCAAGCTGCCCCATACTTTTTTTGCCCAGCGGTATGCCGGTGAAATAGGATCCAGGGTGGCCATCAACGACCGGGTGGCCCAGCTATTATCAGGAGAGCTTGCCAGCACGGCCCTGAGCCTTGTGACCATTGTTTTTTTTGCTGTCCTCATGGCCGGGTACAATCTTTTGCTCACCTCCATCGGCATTGCCATGGCAGGTGTAAACTTTTTATTTTTAACCTATGTTTCCAGAAAACGGGCAGACCTGAGCCAACAGGTCATCCAGGAAAGGGGAAAACTCATGGGAATGGCCATGAACGGTATCAGCCTCATTGAAACCATCAAGGCCACAGGGTCGGAAACGGATTTTTTTTCCAGGTGGGCCGGATACCAGGCCAAGCTGACCAATGCCCAGCAGCGGCTGCTCAAATGGAGCAACCTGCTAAGCGCCGTCCCCGCCCTGCTGGCAAGCCTCAACACCGCAGCCATTCTCGGTGTGGGCGCCCTGGAGGTCATGGAGGGACGCATGACCATGGGAATGCTGGTGGCCTTCCAGAGCCTCATGAACGCCTTCATGAATCCCGTGGGCCGGATGGTCAACCTGGGAAGCCGGTTCCAGGAAGCCATGGGGGATATGAACAGGCTGGACGATGTCCTCTCCTATGAACAGGACCCCATGTACAGGCAGGAGGTCCAAAAGCCTTCCGCCCTAGCCAAAAAAGTTCAACTGGCAGGCGAACTGACCCTGGAAAAAATCACCTTTGGATACAATACACTGGATCAGCCCCTGATAAAGGAGTTCAGCCTGGTCCTGACACCGGGAAGCCGGGTGGCCCTGGTGGGGGCTTCGGGATCAGGAAAATCCACCATTGCCAAGCTTGTATGCGGCCTGTTCCAGCCCTGGGAAGGAAAGATCCTCTTTGACTCCCTGGATAAAAAAAAGATCCCAAGGCAGATCATGTTAAATTCCCTCTCCTATGTGGACCAGGATATATTCCTGATCCAGGGCAGTGTCCGGGAAAACCTGACCATGTGGAACACAGCCGTGCCGGACCATGAAATGATCCGGGCTGCCAGGGATGCCTGTATTCACCAGGAAATCTCTGCCCGGATAAAGGGATATGACAGCCCTGTGGCCGAAGGGGGGAAAAACTTTTCCGGGGGCCAGCGCCAGCGGCTTGAAATTGCCAGGGCCCTGGTTTCCAATCCCACGCTCCTGATCCTGGATGAAGCCACCAGCGCCCTGGATCCGGAAACTGAACAAAAAATTGACCAGAACCTGCGCAGGAGGGGTTGTACCTGCCTGATAGTGGCCCACAGACTTTCCACCATCAGGGATTGTGATGAGATCATTGTGATGGAAAAGGGAAAGGTTGTCCAGCGGGGCATCCACGAAGAGTTGATACAAAAAGAGGGCCGGTACCGCCGGCTGATTGAGAGCTGATACCCATGATACCTACACTTGAAGCTAGACTAAGAGCCCTGGGCCGAATGCGCAGGATCAGCGGCAACACCCCCATTCTCCTGGACAATCCGGACACTGCCTGGTACATCCTTTCCGGCAGTGCCCAGGTGTTTGCCGTTCAAATTGAAGAAGATAGGCTTGTGGGCCCGAAAACCCATTTTTTCAGCGCCCAAAAAGGCGATTTGTTACTGGGAATGGACCTTGAGATATCCGCGGGCCAGGGATTCCAGGCAGTGGGGTTTCCCAACACCCAAATTCTGGAAATCGGTCTTGGCCATTTAAAAAACTTATGCCTGGAACCCGCCTATACCGGACAGATGGCCCGGATGATTGACGGCTGGGTAACAGGATTATCCAAAGGGATGACCCGGGATATTATCCCCCGGCCCCGGCCGGACATCCTTCTTACACCGGGAAAAGAGGTGGATGCCGATACCGATGCCATTGCCTCTCCCGAAGAAACACCTGTATGGATAGATTGTGTATCAGGGCTCAGTCTTTTCATTGGAATGGAAACCTTTTCCCCTGAAGACGGCCTGCTGCCACTGTGCAAGGATAGCTGGGTCAGGATGCTCAAAGGAACCCTTCTTAAAAGCCTCACCACCCGTGAAGCCATGGCAGAGGGACAAATTTTCCAATTCCTTACCCAATTCCATGACCTGATATTCCAGATACTAATACTCAATACCGGCCTGAACAATGCAGACAGACACAACCTGGTCCGGGAAAAAGCTGTTCAGGATCAAAAAACCAGGGAAAAAGGACTTGCCGGCCTGGCATCTGTTTTGAGTAAGCCTGCCACCCCCCACCATTTTCAAGAAAGCACTGACACTCCCCTTGTGACCGTGTGCAGACTGGTGGGAGCCCCCCTGGGTATTTCCATAAAAGAACCGGCCCAAAGCCTTCAGGACCACGGATCTTTTGGAAGCACCATCCAGGAGGTTGCCAAAACCTCGGGCATTAATACCCGCCAGGTGATGTTACGCTTAGAATGGTGGAAACAGGACCAGGGTCCCCTGGTGGGATTCATGGAAGAGGACAACCGCCCTGTTGCCCTGATCCCCTGTTCTGCGACTGAATATAAACTGGTTGACCCCTCCAAAGGCCTCTCAAAAAAAGTATCTGAACAAACCGCTCAACTATTATCTCCTGCTGCTTTTACCTTTTACCGCTCTTTTCCCGACCATCCCCTTAAAGCCAAAGATCTGATTATTTTCGGGCTGAAGGGCTGTTCCAAAGATATCAAACTATTATTGATCCTGGCCTGTTTCATCGGCATCATCAGCCTGATACCCCCCCTGGCCACGGACCTGATCTTCAGTGATATCATCCCGGGGGCCCAGCGCACACGACTTCTCAATATAATGGTAATCCTGGTCTGTTTCGGCATCACAACAGCTTTGTTTGAAATCGCCAGAAATATCGGCATTCTACGGGTGGAACAGCGGCTTCACTATTTTTTGGAATCCGCCCTCTGGGACCGGATACTAAGGCTGCCCATCCCCTTTTTCAAAAAATTCACGGCAGGGGACCTGGCCACAAGGGGCATGGGCATGAATTCTATCCGGCAGATGGTATCCGGCCCTGTCACCACCTCCATCATCGGCAGCATTTTTGCACTTTTTAATGTGATCCTGCTCTTTTATTATCATACCAACCTGGCCCTGGTGGCCGTTGGGCTGCTGATCACAGCCGTTGTTCTTATCTCTCTTTTGGGAAGGGTCCAGCTAAGCTATTTCAGGCCGGTCACCCATATGGAAGGAAAGATATCCGGACGGGTACTACAATTTTTAAGTTCATTGACAAAACTGCGGATCTGCGGGGCGGAAGACAGGGCCTTTTCCCTGTGGGCAAAGGATTTCAGCCGTCAGAAAAAACTGGCTTACAAGGGCGGGATAATGGAAAATCTCCTCATGACCTTTAACAGCAGCTTTCTTTTGCTCTCCATGATGGTCCTGTTCTCCTGGCTTATATTTCAGGAAAAGGGATCAGGACTTACCACGGGTAATTTTCTGGCCTTTAATGCAGCCTACGGCAACCTCCATGCCGCAGTGTTCCAGATTGTCATATCCCTGAATACAGCTATCATGGCCATCCCCTATTATGAAAGACTGGCCCCCATATTGGAAAGCGTTCCCGAGGTCAATACAGCCAAAACCGACCCGGGAAAACTTGTGGGCAAGGTGGAACTCTTCCAGATTTTTTTCAGGTATACAAAGGATGGTCCCCTTATCCTAAAAAACGTTTCCCTGTGTGTGGAACCAGGAGAATTTGTGGCGATTGTCGGAGCGTCCGGATCGGGAAAATCCACATTGCTCAGGCTTCTTCTGGGGTTTGAAACCCCGGAAACCGGCACCCTTTTTTATGATGACCAGGACCTGTCGGAACTTGACGTGACAAGGGTACGCCAGAACATGGGGGTGGTCTTGCAGGGCGGCAAAATCATGGCCGGGGATATTTTCCAAAATATCATCGGCAACCACCCCCTGACCCTGGATGATGCATGGGATGCCGCATCCAGGGCCAGCCTGGACAAAGATATCCGGGATATGCCCATGGGAATGAATACAGTTATCATGGAGGGAGGAAGCTCTCTTTCCGGAGGCCAGCAGCAGCGGCTGATGATTGCCCGGGCCGTGGTAAACCACCCCGGTATTCTGATTTTTGACGAGGCCACAAGCTCCCTTGACAACCAGACCCAGGCCGATGTGATCAAAAGCCTTAAGAAGCTTGCATCCACCCGTATCGTGGTGGCCCACAGGCTGTCCACCATCAGGGATGCCGACCGCATCCTGGTAATGGACCAGGGCGAAATCAGGGAAACCGGCACCTATGATGAACTCATGGCAAAGGGAGGCCTGTTTAAAAAAATTGCCCAACGCCAGATTATTTAACCCACAGATTTGTAATGGAATTGAGACAAAAATGACAATTTTCATGATTGGTACCCAATGATCCGGCTCCAACCTCCTTCGCCTGATGCTCAATCAGCAGCCAGCCATTGCTTCCCCCCATCCACCCCATATTCTGGAAAAGTTCATGCCTCTTTTACCCCTTTATGGAGACCTTGGGACAGATGCCAATTTTGATCTGTTAGTAGACGATGTCTGCAGGATGATAGAGGTCAACCCCGTTGCCTGGGCAGGGGTGAACCTGGATAGGGCGGTGGTGAAGGTCTTTTATTTAGAACGTTCGCTTATGGCCGTGTACGGGGCGGTCCAGATAAGAAGGTCTTTATATTATCAAGTTGAATTTAAAAAGATGATTCTCAATACCGATTCAGGCCTATAAAGTGTAACGTTGAATTTACCTAAAATTGATCGATCTGTGGTTTTGTTTATTTAACCGTTCGGTTAAGAAGGTTGACAATTAGTTAATTTAACTGTACGGTGCAATTGATTGGTTTGTTATGCTTTTTAACTGTACGGTTAAGCTGAGGTTTTGTATGAAAGAAGATATAGGATATCCATACCGTGTCCGTTTGGTTAAATATCTTGGAAAAGCCATTCAAGACACTCGAAAAAAAAAGAAGATGAGGCAATCAGATTTGGCTGATATTACAGGCACAAGTGTGAAGTTCATTAGTGATGTGGAAAGAGGAAAAGAGACAATTCAGATGGACAAAGCTTTTGTATTACTTCGTGCTCTGGGTCTAAAACTATATGTAACACCACATTCAATTGAGAACGAAAAATGACAGGCCGATTACAAATCATATGGAATAAACGATTGGTCGGCACATTGGATCGCCACAAAAAGGGCAAGGTTGTCTTTCAATATTCTCAAGATTGGATAGAAAAAGAAGCTTTACCTGTCTCTCTTTCGCTTCCCTGTAGAAAAGAAAAATTTGCTCCGGCTATCAGTACGGCCTTTTTTGAAAATCTTCTTCCGGAAAGCAACACAAGAACAGTATTGGCATTCCGTTACAGATTTGACAAAAAAGATACCTATGCCTTTTTAGAAAATTTTGGAGAAGATTGTGCGGGAGCACTTTCTATCATACCTGAAGATCAAGAACCTGATTTTACTCCCGGCCAATACGAAAATATTACCCAAGAGTTGATAGAAGCTCTTGATAAACTGCGGTTTGATCCGGGAAGATATAAATTATACCCGGAAATGAAACAAGCTAAGCTTTCTTTGGCCGGAGCACAAGACAAACTGCCGGTTTATATTAAAGGAACTCAATTTTACCTACCGAAAAATTCAGGTTCCGCTACCACGTATATTATTAAACCAGTTAATGCAGATTTTATCGATATCCCGAGGAATGAAGCCTTTTGTATGGAATTGGCACAGCGTTCAGGTTTTTCGATTCCTAATTCAAAAATCATGAAAATTGGCGGCCATGAATTGTATGTAGTCGAAAGATATGACCGTCAGGAAGTAAACAAAGAAATTGTTCGCATTCACCAAGAAGATTTTTGCCAGGCAATGGGATACCCGGCTGAGCGAAAATATCAAGAGAAGGGTGGTCCCGGGTTTGCAGAATGTAGAGAATTAATTGATGAATATTTGTCAAATCAAGGCGTAAAAAACAGGCTCCTATTCATACGTATGATGGTTTTTAATTATATTATTGGTAATCATGATGCGCATGGTAAAAATTTCTCTATTTTACATAACAATGGCTTTGACTTAGCGCCCTTCTATGACTTGGTCTCCACTCAGGTTTATCCTTTGGATAATAAATTCGCGATGGCGATTGGTCAAACTTTCGAGCTCAATCGGATTAAGGAGGATTCCTTTGAAGTATTCGCCAAGGACATGGATGTTCGGCCAAAAATGTTGACATCATTAATAAATGAAGAGTGTAAAGCTGTCGAAAATGAAATGGATGGTTTGATAACAGACCATGAGAAAAATTATGGTGAAGCAAAGATTTATGAGGATTTAAATAAAATTATTAGATCAAACACCGCACAGTTGCAAACTTTTTTCAGATAGATGAATAGTGTTGAAGTCTTCTCTTTGATCTTGAAGGATAGAAATACTATTCCAACAAAAGAATAGCTACCCGGCGATAAATCACAGATTTTCATGGCTCATTGCAACCTCCGAATTAAATAAACTGGCTGCTGTGTGGCAGGCAAAACAGGTATTCGAAACGCCGGAATCGTTCCCTTGGAATGCTACCGATAAATTTACCCATGTCTTTTTTGGATATATGGGCAATTGTATGTGGATAAATTTTCGTTTCCCTCGTTCCGGTTTTATGCCCCCGGGACGGAATTATGCTTGTCTCTTTACCATAACATCATCAATCAAAATTTGGGTATTGCTCTCTGGATTTTCATATGGAACAGGATTACTCAAGATATTTTTTTGACCGATACCGCAGGGTATTTCTTGAGATATTCAGCAACTTTGCTGCCTGGACCTGGTTTCCTCCTGTTTTTTCCAGGGCTCTGATAATTAATTGTTTTTCCTTTGCTTCAAGGTCAAGACCTGTCGGGACCTCATCAAGCGCATTGCTGTTAAAATCTTTGGGGAAATCCACCACGTCTATTTCATGGGCCTGGGTCTTTAACACAGCTCTTTCCACGACATTTTTAAGTTCACGTATATTTCCCGGCCAAGGGTACTCTTTTAACCAGTCAAGGGCTTGGCGTGAGATACCCTGTACTGATTTTTCAAATTCCGTGGAGAATCGCTGGATAAAGGACTGAACCAATTCGTCAATATCCTCAGGTCTGTTTCTTAAGGGCGGCAGATGAATATTAAAGGTGTTGAGCCTGAAATAAAGATCTTTTCTAAAGGTATTGGCATCAATCATGGCTGTAAGATCTTTATTTGTAGCGGCTATAATTTTAATATCCACATGCTGGGATTTTGATGCGCCCACAGCTGTAACGGTTTTATCCTCTACAGCATGGAGTAGTTTTGGCTGAAGGCCAATGGGAAGGTCTCCGATTTCATCCAGAAAAAGGATGCCTTTATCCGCCTTTTGAAAGCTTCCTATCCTGTTGGATACAGCACCTGTAAAAGATCCTTTTATATGGCCGAACAATTCACTTTCCAAAAGCTCCGAGGGTATGGCTGAGCAATTTACCTTGACCATTTGTTTTTGCCTGCGGTCACTCAATCGGTGGATTGATCGGGCAACCAGTTCTTTTCCGGTTCCGCTGTCCCCGCTTATCAGCACCGATGTTCTGGTCTTTGATACAATGGCTATATCGTCAAGAATATCTTTTACAGCTTCGGAGGACCCAATAATATTATGATTTTCAGCCTCTGAACCGGATGGGCCGTCGATTTTTAAAACGGCACTCCGGACAACCTTAATGACTTCATCATTTTTAAAGGGCTTTGTCAAATAGTCGTATGCCCCCTGTTTAATGGCAAAAACAGCCTTTTCAATGGTCCCGAAAGCCGTCAGGATGATCAACGGTGCTTTTAAATGATTCTTTTGTTTAAACGCCAGGATTTCAAGTCCGTCCGCCTTAGGCATCTTGATATCTGTTAAGACCACATGGGGGTTAAATTCTTTCCAGGCGACCATCCCTTCCACCCCGTCACCAGCTGTTTTGACAAGAAAGTGGTTTTCCTCTAAAAGGAGCTGGAGAATCCGCCGCATTCGCAGTTCATCATCAATAACCAGAATTCTTTTCGGCATTTTTTATTTTTTCCCTCCTTAAGTTGCTTCACAGTTGTTCGGCATATTTTTTATGGGGGTGATAGGGCAGGCACACCCGAGCACAGGCCCCCTGTTCTTTTCTATTTTCAAGGATGATTGAACCGTTATGGGCACTGACGATCTGATCGCAAACGGCAAGACCCAGCCCAAGCCCGCTTTCTTTTTCGGTATAAAACTTTTTAAAAATATTTTTTTCATGCTCCTGGGAAATACCGGGTCCTGTATCTTTAAAAAGCAGGACAATACCATTATTCCGGGGTGCATCATAAACCTTGATTTTTATCTGCCCCCCCTCGGGCATGGCCTCTTCACTGTTCATGATCAGATTAACAAAAACCTGGGACAATTGTTTTTCATCGGCATGGATGGCTGGAACAGGCGCCTGTAGTTCCAGGAAAATATCAACATTTGAGCGATGCTCAACTGATCTTGTCCATTGGTCTTTTAGCAATCTGATTTGCCGACAGATATCAACCGGTTTGAATTCAGGGGGTTTATACCGGGCCAACCCCAGGGTGTTGTTAATCACGATATTGAGGGTATCAATCTCCTGGAGGATATTGAACAATAATTCTTCCTGGATTTTATGATCCCGTTTCTGGTCGGCAAGAAATTCAGCACTGCTTCTGATGATTGCCAGGGGATTTCTGATTTCATGGGT
>CAXHYW010000012.1:0-18328 GCA_964021475.1 uncultured Desulfobacteraceae bacterium
GCATCCACCCAGCCCATCATCTCTCCGGCTTTCATGATGCTGTATTCACCGCTGACATTATAGGCGGCAATGGGAAGGTCGATCTCTTCTTTTAGCCGATAGATAATGTCCAGATAGGATAGGGCGGGTTTGACCATGATGATGTCAGCGCCTTCTTCAATGTCCATGGTGGCTTCCCGGATGGCTTCAAGGGAATTGGCCGGATCCATCTGGTAGGTTTTTCTGTCCCCAAATTGGGGAGCCGAATCGGCGGCCTCCCGGAAAGGGCCATAAAAGGCAGAGGAATACTTGACGGCATAGGACATGATCGGAATATGGGAAAAATTTTCTTCATCCAGAATTCCGCGGATTTCCCCCACCCGGCCGTCCATCATATCGGAAGGGGCCACCATGTCGGCACCTGCCTGTACGTGTGAAAGTGCGGTTTTGGCCAGAAGATCCAACGAGGCATCATTGTCTATGACCCCTTTGTCCACCACACCGCAATGGCCGTGGTCCGTGTAGGCACATAAACATACATCCGTGATTACCGTGATGTCCGGCACTTTGTCTTTGACCGCAGCAACCGCCCTTTGAACAATGGAATCCGCAGCATAGGCCCGGGTGGCAAGGGGGTCTTTTTTGTCGGCGATCCCAAAAAGGATAATGGCGGGAACACCCGCATCCTTGGCCTCTTGGGCTGTTTTGACAATATTGTCACAGGAGAGATGAAATTGACCGGGCATGGAGGCTATGGGTTTTTTTACAGAGGTGCCGTCCACGGCAAAAAGGGGCATGATCAAATCATCCTGGGACAGTTTGGTTTCCCGGATCATGCGTCTGAAATTATTATTGGCCCGCAACCGTCTACCCCTGGCATCTGGAAACAGCATTATTTATTCTCCTTTTTAGGCTCGTCCTTTTTTATTTCGTCTTTTCTAATCTCGTCCAATCCAATCTCATGGTCGGTCAGATAGCAAGCAGGATCAGAATCCCAGGGGTCATTGGCAACTGATTCCGCCCTTGCCCTGAAATTGCCGGCACAGATATCCAGCCATTTACACTGGGCACATCTGCCCTTTACATGCTTTTTTTTGTCCTTCATTTTCATTAAAAATTCATTTTCAGGATCTAACCAGATTTCCGAAAAGGGTTTATCTTTGACATTGCCCAAAACTTTTTCACGCCAGAATTGGTCTGGATGGACCTGGCCGTCCCAGGAAATACACCCGATACCGCGACCTGAGCTGTTGCCTTCATTCATTTCAAGCAGTTCCAATACATCGGCCGCCCGTTCTGGATTTTCCCCCTGGAGGCGCTGGTATAAATAAGGGCCGTCGGCATGGTTGTCCACGGTGAGAACTTCCTTGGGCATATTTCGGTCGTGCAGATCTCTAGTTCTGTCCATGATCAGGTCCAATACCTTCCTTGTCTCTTCATGGGAGAGGTCTTCCTTGGCAATTTCAGACCCTCGGCCCGAGTAAACCAGGTGGTAAAAGCAGGCCCTGGGGATGTTTTTTGCTTCAAGCAGGTCAAAAATGCCCGGAATATCCTGGACATTTCGTTTGTTGATGGTGAACCTTACCCCTACTTTGATGCCGACTTCCTGGCAGTTGTCAATGGCTTCCATGGCACGCTTAAAAGATCCTTTGACCCCGCGGAACTTGTCATGGGTGGGTTCAAGGCCGTCCAGACTGATGCCCACATAGGACAGACCGATCTCTTTGAGTGCCTTGGCTTTTTCCTTGGTGATCAGGGTGCCGTTAGTGGAAATGACGGCTCTCATTCCCTTGGACACCGCATATTGGGCATACTCCAGAAGCCGTGGATGGATCATGGGCTCACCGCCTGAAAACAGCAGAACCGGCACACCAAAATTTGCAAGGTCATCTATCATGGCAAGGCTTTGTTCGTGGTTAAGCTCATTGTCATAGGAAAGATCTTCGCTTTTTGCATAGCAATGCACACATTTTAAATTGCATCTCCGGGTCATGTTCCAGACCACCACCGGTTTTTTATCGATTGAAAACTGAAGCAGATGGGAGGGGAGTTGTCCGGAGTCTCTTGAGTATCTCAGGGCATCAGACGGTTCAACCGTTGCACAATATAATTTTGAAATTCCAATCATCGTATTTCTTTCCTGATAAGGTCGTTAAGGTATGTTTCATGGTCCACGAGTGCTGTTTTGGAGAGGAAAAATCTGTTTTTCCCTGTTTTCTCCCGGATCAGATTAAACCCGTCAAAAAAATCATCGTAAATTTTTGTTAATATTTCTTCACTGGTGGCATGATGGTCAATGAATTGCTGGATGATGAAATCAATGGCATCTTCCTCAAAAACAATGTTTAAATTATAGCTTTTGGATACCTCAACTTCAATCTCTTTTACCGAATCGTGGAAACGTTTGATTTGCTTGACAGCATCCTCAATTTCCATGACATTCCCCGTATAATACTGGGCCACCATTTTACAGCGAATTTGGGAAAGGGTCAGTCCATGGCGTAGGGAAAAGACCTTCCAGTTCTCTTTAATATAGTGGGTGATATATTTTTGATTGTTTGTTTTGGCCCTGGCGTGTTCTTGAGCAAACTTTGACTCCTTGGTTTCACCCAACAGATCTGCCAACATAGCGGTGGGGTTTTCCAACACCTTTGGGGTGACGGTAAATGTGGAGATTTTGCTGGAGGGCAGTTTTTCTTCAAATACAAGCAAAGACTCTTCCACGACACTGACAAGTCCCCGGGCGCCGGTATTTTCTATGGCGGCCTTTTTTGCAAGAATTTTTAGGGCTGTGTCAGTAAAGACAATGTCAATACCATAGGCTGCAAAATCCAGTTTTTTGCTCAGGATGACCGGATTATTGGGCATTTTAAGGATATCGTAGAGGTCTGCCTCGGTCAGGGTCTCAAGAATACAGCGTACCGGTACCCTGCCGATAAATTCGGATTCAAACCCATATTCCATCAGATCTTCTGTCCGGGTTTGCTTTAAAAGATCGATCTCTTCCTTCGGCTTGGCCAGTGGGGAACCAAATCCGATATGCTGCTTGTTCATTCGTTTTTTGATAATATCAGTGAGACCTGTAAAGGCGCCGCTTAAGATAAAAAGAATATTGGCCGTGTTGACCCGGCGTTGGTTTCTTTTTCCGGTTCTTTGAAACGCTTCAAGTTCCTGCATCATGGAAACAGGATCATGGGGAACCTTAAGGTCAACTTCAGTTTCTTCCATAGGTTTTAACAATGCTCTCTGGACACCGGTGCGTGATATCTGAGCCCCCATGACATTGGGACTGGCCGCAATTTTATCGATTTCATCCAAATAAACGATTCCGCATTCAGCTAAATCTATGTTGTCATCGGCTTCCTTGACAAGATCCCGGATCAGATCTTCAACATCTCCCCCCACATAACCGGTCTCGGAAAATTTGGTGGCATCAGCCTTAACAAAGGGAACCCCTAATTTCTTGGCAATCAGCTTGATCAGATAGGTCTTGCCGATTCCTGTGGGACCCAGCATCAAAATATTGGATTTTATATTGCCGGTGATTTTGAAAAAATCGCCCCCCGAGGCTTCCTGGTGGCGGATGCGGTTGAAATGGGTGCAGATCTTGGTGGCTAAAACAGACTTGGCCTTGTCCTGCCTGACGACATATTGGTCCAGGTAGGCTATTAGCTCGGCGGGCTTTAAGTTGAAATTGATCAGCTCTTTTTTACCCTTGGAGGGGTTTTTCCCGCTGATGGCGTCTTGTTGGGGTTGGGTGGAAGGGCTGATGATTTTGACATTACCACCAAACTTTTTGTTTAAAAACTCACCCAGCTCTTTTTCTATTTTATGGGGGTCTTGCCCCTGGATGTCTATTTTATCAGTCATAATGGAATAATATAAACAAGGTTTTGAATAATTCAAGACTGGGGAGGGTTACTAATCGTCTTTTCTGAAAAAAGCTGGCAGGGTTTTCCCGATGAGCGATACACCGTAATACTTGGGAGTATCTGTGATTTGAATCCCATAGCCTTGCATCCATGGGGGCGCTGGGGTTCCCAGGTGACATAGTAGTTCTTACATTTATAGCAATTTCGTTTGTAATCTTGGCTCATACAAGACCTTTAGTCCGTTCTAATTAAAAAAGCCACGAACATGCTTGCCCGTGGCTTTTTTTATTTTGGTGCCGAAGGGGAGATTTGAACTCCCACGGGTCGCCCCACACGCCCCTCAAGCGTGCGTGTCTACCAATTCCACCACTTCGGCTAATACTTTTGTTTTGTCTGCGTCTTTTTTACTCGGTGGTTTTCTCCACTTGAGTGGTGTTCTTTGTCATCACACTGGAGTCAGCCTGATGGCCAGACAAGTAAGCCAGGGTCAGTGAGGTTACCATGAAGATGATTGCAACCCCTGTTGTGATTTTTGTTAATATATTTGCAGGACCTGCTGCACCAAAAAAAGTCTGGCTGCCACCGCCTCCTATTGAGGCTCCCATTTCAGCTCCCTTACCGCTTTGGAGCAGCACAATGAGAATTAGAAGGATACAAACACTAACATGTAAACCGATTATTATTGATGACATATGATTTGCTTACCTTATTGGTTATATTTAATGATCTTAATAAATTTATCCGCATCAAGACTTGCTCCACCTACAAGAGCGCCATCTACATCCTCAATAGCCATGAGCTCCTTGACATTTTCAGGCTTGACAGAACCACCATATAAAATGCGGGTTCCAGCGGCCAGATCCTTTGAAAATAATGTTGCCAATAAGGACCTTAAATGTCTGTGAACTTCGGCCACCTGTTCAATGCTGGCCGTCTTGCCGCTACCGATTGCCCACACCGGCTCATAGGCCAGGACAAGGTCGGATAATTGTTCAAGACCAAAGCCTTTTAACCCATCTGAGACCTGTTTGTCAAGGACAAAATAGGTTTTCCCCTGTTCCCTTTCTTGTTCTGTCTCCCCGATACACAAGACCGGAGTTAATCCGGCATCGATGGTTGCCTTAACTTTCCGGCAGACCGACCCATCGGTTTCTCCAAAATACTGCCGCCGTTCAGAATGGCCGATCAGAATATAGTCGGCTCCTGCCGACCGTATCATCTCTGCGGATACTTCACCGGTAAAAGCCCCTTCCCGTTCAAAATACAGGTTTTGGGCACCCACTTTAACCTGGGTGCCTTCTAGGACTTTGGCAACCAGGGGCAAGGATAGATAGGTCGGGGCGATCATTATATCCACGGTAACATCGGAACACAATTTGGCAAGGGATGTGGCGGTTTGCACCGCTTGCTCGCCTGTTTTATACATTTTCCAGTTACCGGCAATTAAGGGTCGTCTGGTCATATTTTGCCTCCGCTTAAAGTTAAAGAAAGGAACAAAAGTTTATAGGGATTGCCCGACCATGATGGCAAGATCGATCATTCGGCTTGAATATCCGGTCTCATTGTCATACCAGGAATAAGTTTTTACCATATTTCCGTTGATGACATCGGTACAGGAGGCATCCACAATGGAGGATAGGGGATTTGAATTATAGTCAATGGAAACAAGGGGCAGGTCACTATAGCCCAAAATGCCGGCAAGATTTCCTTTGGCTGCAAGTTCCAGGGCTAAATTGACCTCTTCTTTGGTCAGATTGGTTTTTTCGGTGACCACCACAAGATCCACCATGGAAACATTGGGGGTGGGGACCCGAACAGACATTCCGTTCAGTTTGCCCGCAAGTTCGGGCAGAACAAGGGCAACTGCTTTGGCAGCTCCCGTGGTGGTGGGGATCATGGAAACTCCGGCTGCTCTTGATCTTCTCAGGTCTTTATGGGGGAAATCCAGGATCCGCTGGTCCCCTGTATAGGCATGAATGGTGGTCATCATGCCCGAGACAATCCCGAAGTTTTCAAGCAACACCTTGGCAACCGGCGCCAGGCAATTGGTGGTACAAGATGCGTTGGAGATGATGTGGTGGCTCGTGGGATCATAGTCTTCATGATTGACACCCATGACAATGGTAATGTCCGGATTTGTGGCAGGGGCGGAGATCAATACTTTTTTGGCCCCCCCTTCCAGATGTTTGGAGGCACTTTCCCTGTCCCTGAAAAAACCGGTACATTCACAGACCACATCCACTTGTGAGTCCTGCCAGGGGATGTGTGCCGGATCTTTGAATCCCGTTACCAATATTTCTCGTCCGTCCATCACAATGGCATTATCCGTTGCCGTAACCTCTTTATTGAAGCGACCATGTACGGAGTCATATTGAAGCAGGTGGGCCGTTGTTTTGGTATCGGTAAGGTCATTGATGGCTGTAACTTCTATTTCTGGTGTGTCTGCAGCTATTCTGAACAGCATTCTACCGATTCGGCCAAATCCGTTTATTCCTATTTTAATTGTCATTTTTTTCTCCTCTTTTTATAATATAGGCCAAAATTGGGTTGAAAAATTGAAAATTATGATCGCTTGGTACCTTTGAGGATTCCGCTTGCCAGTGAGATGCTTTTTTTGCCGTGTTCAACAAGCAAATTGGCTAAGGTTTCCATGTCCATGCTTTTTTTTCGGGCAGTGACTGCTTTTAATAGGAGGGGTAGATTCACCCCGGAAATAACCTCTATTTTTCCTTCATCCAGAAACGAGTAGGCCAGATTGGAGGGGGTGCCGCCAAACATGTCTGTAAAAATAAGTACCCCCTTGTCCGAGGATACCTTTAAAATTCCTTGTTTGATTTTTTTGCGTAAATTATCCGGATCCTCTTTAATATCAATGGAAATAGGCAACACTCTATCCTGTTCTTTGCCCATGATAAAGTCAAGGGTTTCAATCAACGTGCTGGCAAGGTTGCCATGGGTGACGACTAGTATACCGGTCATATCTCTTTTACATCCCTGTCAATATCCCTGTGGATAATGCCGGGGGTGTGCCCTTTCTTGTTAAGATGTTCAAAAATACTTCGAGCAATGGCAACGCTTCTGTGCCTGCCGCCGGTACATCCGAGGGCAATGGTTAAATATGCTTTGTTTTCCCTTTTATACAAAGGGATTAAATAATCTAGAAGAGTGGTATATTTATCAAGAAAAATGGTGGTTTCAGGATTTTTCATGACAAATTCTTTTATCGCGTCCGATTCTCCATCCAGGTTTTTTAATTCCGGGACAAAATAGGGATTGGCAAGAAATCGAAGATCCATGATAAGGTCGGCATCATGGGGAATTCCATACTTAAAACCAAAGGAAAGAATGTTCAGTTTCATCAGGCTGACATTTTTTTTGCCGTCATGGATTAACTCCAGAATAACAGATTTCAGCTCATGAACATTATAGTTGCTGGTATCGATGACATGGTGGGCCAGCTGTTTGATGGACTGCATGGTTTTTATTTCTGATAGAATGCTTTCCGGTAGACTTTTTTCATGGGCAATAGGATGGTGTCTACGGGTTTGGCTGTATCTTTTGATAAGGGTGTCAACATCTGCATCCAGGAAAATAATCTTGGGAAAAATCCCCAGGGCTTCAATGGTGCAAATGCCAGAAGCATAGTTTTGGATAAAGTTTTTGGACCGCATGTCCATGACAAAAGCAGTTCCTTTTACATCAGGTGTCTGCTTAAACGGCAGTTCCAGAAACTTTGGGAGCAGCTCCATGGGCATGTTGTCCACACAATAAAAGGAGGCATCTTCAAATGCTTGAATTGCCGTACTTTTTCCCGACCCGGAAAGGCCGGTTATGATATAGACTTTCTGGCTTTCCATTTAAAATTCTTCATCCTGCTCCAGGATAATGTTATAAATTTCATCCAATGAAGTGGCACCCCGCAGCCCTTCTTTGAATTGGGTCTTTTTCAGAAGCTTGGAGATTTGGGCCAAAACTTTCAAGTGGTCCCCGGTACTGTTTTCCGGCGTCAGCAGCAGGAAAAAAATATGGACCAGTCGATTATCCAGAGAGTCGTATTCAACGCCTTCCCGGCTGAGTCCAAAACCGACGGTGACCGAGTCTACCGCATTAAGCTTTCCGTGGGGGATGGCAATGCCTCCGCCAATTCCAGTGCTGCCAAGGGTTTCGCGTTCCATCAAGACGGTGGCAATGTCATCGGGGTTAGCGTTGGTGGTTTTTGCGATGGCCTGGGATAGCTCCTTGATAACTCCATTTTTATTGGTTGATTCCAGATTGGCAACAATCGAATCTTTGTTAAGAATCTCACAGATTTTCATTTGATGTTTATCCCCTGGGTTGAATGAGGCCCAGTTTCCCGTTATTGTGTTTGTAAAGAACATTCAACTGTTCGGTTCTGGCATTGTTGAATACATAGAATGAAAGGTTTGAGGAATTGAGCTCAATCACGGCATCATCGATATCCATGGGCTTGGTATCAATGGGCTCAATGATAATGTCCTCCATGGATTGATCTGATTTCAGGATGGTTTGGGTATCCGTAAATTCCAGGGTGTCATTTTTAAGGCTTTGTTTGTTTCCCGACATATGGTGTTTGATTTTGTCCTTATGCTTTTTGATCTGGCCTTTTACTTTGTCCATGAGAGTGTCAATTGAGGAATACATGATGTCTGATTCTTCTTTGGCATGGATGTTGAGCCGGTCGCATGAAAGGGTGAGTTCTGCAATATGTCTTATCTTTTGAACGGACAATACCAGATGGGCCTCACCGGGGCTGTCCAGCATTTTATCGAATTTATCAAGTTTTTTTTGAATATATGCTTTTAAGGAATCAGAGGAGTCCATATTTTTAAAGGTAACGGTTGTTTGCATAAAAACCTCCTTAAAGTTGTTTCCGTTTATTGGAAGGTAAAATATTGAGAACCTTCCTGTATTTTGCAACGGTTCTTCTGGCAATCTCAATGTTTGATTTTTGAAGAATGATGGCAATTTTGTCATCGCTAAGGGGGGAGGTGGCATTTTCATTTTCAATGAGCAGCCGGATTTTGTCCTTAACGCTTGCGGAGGCCATTGATTCCCCTCCGGTGCGGCCAATTGAGCTGTTAAAGAAATATTTTAGCTCAAAGAGTCCCTGGGGCGTATAGGCATATTTATTGGTGGTCACCCGGCTGATTGTGGATTCATGCATTTCAATGTCTTCGGCAATATCCTTTAATATAAGGGGGCGCAGATAGGCAATCCCTTTTTCAAAAAATTCATGCTGAAATTTAATGATACTTTCCATTACAAGGTAAATGGTTTTCTGGCGCTGTTGAATGCTTTTGATCAGCCAGGAGGCCGATTGCATTTTTTCGTTCAAATAGGTTTTGGTTTCCTTGGAAATTATTTTCCCGTCTGCAATGGCCGTTCGATAAAATCTAGAGATGCGTAATTTGGGCAACCCGTCATCGTTCATCACGATTTTAAATCCATCCTCCTCTTTGTAAACATAGATATCGGGTATGATATAGGAGGGCTCATCCGTGGTGAATTTTCGTCCTGGTTTGGGCTCCAGATATTGAATTATTTTCACAGCAGCCCTGACATCATCCGTGGAGATCCGAAGGGCCTTGGCTATTTTTTTGGAGTTTCGGTTTTCAAGGTTCTTCAGATGATGGGTGATAATTTCTGTGATGATATGATTTTCAATTCCCAGCATTTTGACCTGGATCAGCAGGGTTTCACACAGATCCCTTGCGCATATCCCAGCAGGATCAAACGTCTGGAGAACGCCCAAAATTTTTTCAATGGTTTGAATTTCCACTTGAGCACCCAGGGCGATCTCTTCCACGGTGGAACAAAGATACCCGTCCCTGTTCAGGTTGCCAATGATCACATGGCCCAGCCTTTCTTCAGCATCATTGAGACCTGAAAGCATCAACTGCCATTGTAGATGAGCTTCCAGGGTTTTTTTCTCCGAAGTAAATGCCTCAAAATTGGGGGCTTCGGTATTTTCGGATTCCGTGTATATCCGTCCGGTGGAATTATACTCGTGAATATAGTTATCCCAGTCCATATCAGACGGGACCTTCTCATCTATGGTCACTTCCTTGACAGGGGATTCTTTTTCCGGTGCAATTGTTTCACTTTCCTGGGCTGTGATTTTCTTGTCGGACCTGTCTTCATTAAGTTCTTCTTCAAGAGCGGGATTCTGTTCCATTTCCTGCTGAATGGTCTCAGCAAGCTCCAGTCTTGACAATTGAAGTAGTTTGATGGCCTGCTGGAGCTGGGGTGTCATCACCAACTGCTGGCTCAACGAGAGGTTTTGTTGTAGTCCAAGTTCCATATTAAAGTTTAAAATTATCTCCCAGATAGATTTTTTTAGCTATTTCACTTGAAATAATCACTTCAGGTGTGCCTGATTCAATCACCATCCCTTGACTCATAATATATGCGTGATCACAAACGCCCAGGGTTTCCCTGACATTGTGATCCGAAATTAAAACACCAATTCCCCTAAGGGTCAACTGGGAAATTATTTTTTGAATATCAATTACAGCCAATGGATCAATCCCGGCAAAGGGTTCATCCAGCAGAATAAATTTGGGGTTTGTGGCCAACACCCGGGATATCTCCAGGCGCCGTCTTTCTCCACCGGACAAAGAAACGGCTTTTTGATGGGCCAGCTTGAAAATTCCCAATTCCTTCATAAGGCCCGTGGCAATCTTTTCAATATCTATCCCGTTTTTGGGTAATACCTCAAGTATGGCGGTGATGTTTTCTTTTACCGTCAGTTTTTTGAAGATAGAAGCTTCCTGGGGCAGATATCCGATTCCTTTCCTGGCCCTGATATACATAGGGTTGGCCGTGATATCCTCCTGATTTAGATAAACACTTCCCTTGTCCGGGCGTATCATTCCCACAGCCATGTAAAATGTGGTGGTTTTTCCGGCACCATTGGGACCCAGAAGGCCCGTAACCTTTCCCTGGCTTACGATCAAATTGACCTTGTTCACAACGGTTTTGTCGTTGTAGGTTTTTATCAAGTTTTCAAGTATCAGGTCTGCCATTTATTTGGTTTTACCCTTTTTCGGGTCTTCTGGATTAAAAACAGCCCGGACCCGTGTCTTTCCGTCGCTTTCAACAATGGCCTTGTCTTCATTCCTGAACAGGGTGATTTTTTTTCCGGTCACATGGCTTGTTCCGGAAATCAGTTTGGCCGTTTTTCCCGTTAAAATGAGAATCTCATCCTTGGTGGTATATACTGCCTTGTCAGCAAAGGCTTTTCTATCGCCTGCCGTATATTCCACATTGCCTGTTGCAATGATTTTTTTTAGATCGTTCGGTCCTTGATTTTTTGTTTTATCAGAATTGATAAATACCTTTATGGAATCGGCAAAAATAATCGCATCCCCCCGGGTTGCCTTGACATTGCCGATAAATTCAACCATGGAGCTGTTCTTTTGGGCAACCATTTTATCAGAGGTTACATTGAGTTTTTTGTCCGTGACTTTAGTGGATTTTCTCTTTTTTTCTGGTAATTTTTTATTATCAGACGGGGGAGGGTTCTTGGCACTATTAGCGGTCCCGGCAACTGTGGTAGTGCCAGCAAAACTTGTGTCATTGAAAAAAAACAAAAGACTGATAAGAATGACAAAAATGGGAATAACGAGATTATGGGATGTTAAAACTTTCACTAAATTTTCCTTTAACATGTCCTTGTAAAATGGTTCTGTTCTGATTCAAATGGGTCACCATGGAATCCGCTGTGATAACCGATTCTTGGTCTTCAAGCCGGACCTTCACATCGGAGTGTATTATATGTGCTTTTTTTTCATAATGCAACTTCTCAGTTTTGAGGGAGTATGTCTCATGGCGGACAATAACATTTTTTGAAAAAATCATATCATGGGTCTTGGTATTAAGGACACCCTCGTCGGAAGTTAGGTGGACCTCTTTGTTTTCTTTTGTATAAAAAATAACATCAACCTTCTTGAGGACGGCTTTGTCCTGCTTTTTAAACAGGGTGGCAGAGGAGGCTTTTAGTTTCCATTCGGTGATACCGTTTCGTTTGGAAACCTGTTCCATCATATTCATCTTTAGGGCCGCTGCCGCGTCTATATCAATATTTTTTATGGTTATGGGATCGTTTAAAATGGTTTTCATATAAACATTGATATATGAAAAGATGCCAAGTCCGATGAATATACAAACAAGCAATCCGATCAAAGGAAAAATGAGTTTTTTTGGGCTAGTGTTTTTCATGACAGATAAAAATTCAGGATTTTATCCCATACCCCTTGGGCTTTGAGAATGGTCTCACAAATTTCTCTTACCGCACCATGGCCCCCCCGGGCAGAGGTGACCATTGTGGCGTGGGATTTTACCTCACTGGGCGCATCGGGGACCGAAAAACAAATCCCTGTGCGGATCATTGCCGGAAGATCGATGAGATCATCTCCCACAAAGGCAATATCCCCGGCTGCAATTCCGGTTAGTTGGATAACCCTATCCAAGGCTTTGGATTTGTCTTTGATGCCGTCGAAAACAAGGTCAAGCCCTAGGTTTTGGCAGCGGTGAGTAAGCGCCTTGGATGTCCGGCCGGTAACGATGCCCACCTTTATGCCGTTGTCCATGAGCAACCGCAACCCTAAGCCGTCCCGGCAATTGAAGCTTTTGATTTGTTCCCCTGAATCGGTATAGGTAATTTGTCCATCGGTCAGGACCCCATCCACATCAAGGAGTAGCAATTTGATCTGATTCAATTTTTTCTGGAGATCCGCCTGTTTTAGATCCGATTGTTTTTCCATAAAATTATACAGATACCTTTTTGATGGCCATAAGGGTTGTTAATAGGGCTTCCATTTTATCAAGGGGCATGGAGTTCGGGCCATCACAAAGGGCTTTGTCAGGGTCCGGGTGGGTTTCGATGAAAAGCCCATGGGCACCTGCTGCAATAGCTGCCTTTGAAAGGGTGGGGACAAATTGCCTCTCTCCTGCCGAACAATCAGATGCACCGCCGGGTAATTGGACGCTGTGGGTGGCATCAAAGATAACCGGGACCCCCATTTCATTTAAAATGTGGATGGATCTGAAATCCACCACAAGGTTATTGTAGCCAAAACAAGACCCTCTCTCGGTGATGCTGATATCATGGTTGCCAAAAGAGGTCGCTTTGGTGATGATGTTTTTACACTCAAGGGGGGCGAGAAATTGTCCTTTCTTGATATTCACAGGCTTTCCTGTTGCGCAGGCGGCCTGAATTAAATCTGTCTGCCGACACAAAAAGGCCGGAATCTGTATGATATCAAGCACTTTTGCCGATAGGGCCGCCTGTTCCGGAAGGTGGATATCCGAGATGACCGGAACCTTAAGTTCATGTTTGATCTGGTTGAGAATTTCCAATCCTTTTTCAAATCCAGGGCCCCGGAAGGCATCGATGGAGGTTCGGTTTGCTTTGTCAAAGGAGGCTTTGAATATAAAAGGAATTTTAAGTTTGTCCGTGATTTGTTTCAGGGTTTTTGCAATGGCAAAACTTGTCTCATAGTTTTCAATGACACAGGGGCCTGCAATGAGAAAAAAAACAGGGGAGTTATTGTTTATTAAATTAAAAAAGTAATTATTTTTCCGGTTATTTTTTGTGGGGTTATGGTTCATCAGGTGTTCCTTAAGTTTGAAGTGTATGGGCTAAATTATATTTTGGGACCCAAAAAGTCAAGAATGTAAAATTCCTTGATAAGTTGGGCCATTGCTGGTATTTTACAGCATTTTGTTTGCATGGATCCTAACCTCTTGAAAAAATAGGTATAATTTAATGAAGAAAGTTGTTTTGAGTATGGTTTTTCTGGCAGTCGCAATACCCCTTGCATGGACTCTTTTTTATAAGTATGAGGGTTCAAGTCCTCGGGTGGAAGTAACTCTGCCTTCTCTCTATTTGAAAAAATCATATGAGATGTCCTTGAAGGTGAATGATAAGGGCACAGGCCTTCGGAAGGTCATGGTTTCCATCATGCAGAAGGGCGTTGAAAAAGTGCTCTTGGAAAAAGAATATCCCTCGTCCTCTATTTTGAGTTTTTTTTCCGATCATAGGATAAATGAAGATTCCTTTGTTATTCCGGTAGAATCCCGTAGATACGGGATGAAAGACGGAGAGGCCCTTATTCGGATCATGGTGTCGGATTATTCATGGCGGGGGTGGAACCGGGGCAATGTTTTCTACGAGGAAAAAAAGGTGGTTATTGATACAAAACCGCCCCAGGTTCAGGTGTTGACCAAACGGCACAATGTTGAAAGGGGCGGGTCTGGTTTGGTAATTTACAAGGTGTTTGAGGAGAATGTTAAAAGTGGCGTCATGGTGGGAGAAAACTTTTTTCCGGGCCATTCGGGCATGTTTGAAAACCCTGACATCTATGCGGCCTTTTTTGCCCTGGATCAAACCCAGGGGCCGGGAACTCAGATTTTTGTTTCTGCCGGTGATCTTGCCGGTAATTTGACCCAAAGAGGATTCCACCATTATATAAGGGATAAGAACTTTAGGACGGATACCTTGAATATATCAGATCGGTTTCTGAAATTTAAAATTCCGGATTTTGATTTGGATGAAATAGAAGACAACTTTGTCGGGGCCAAGAATCCATTGTTGGATAAATTTTTATATATTAACAGCAAGCTTCGTGAAAAAAATGTCACTACCATGTTGAATGTCCCCAAAGATACGGTGGGCAAACTCATGTGGAAAGGAAAGTTTGGCAGGCTTTCGGGAGCTGCCACCCGTTCCCATTGGGCGGATCACAGGACCTATAAATACAAGGGAAAGGAAATAGACCGGGCTGTCCATCTGGGCATAGACCTTGCCTCCACCGCCAATGCAAAGGTGGGGGCTGCCAATGGGGGCCGGGTGATTATGGCAAAGAATGAAGGAATCTTTGGCAATACCGTTATTATTGATCATGGATTTGGGCTTGCCAGTCTCTACTCCCATTTAAACGAGATCAATGTAAATATCGGGGACGAGGTATCAAAGGGAGATGTTATTGGTCGTACAGGGCTGACCGGCCTTGCCGGAGGGGATCATTTGCATTTTTCAATGATTGTCCATAATGTATTTGTCAATCCTGTTGAATGGTGGGATGCTAACTGGATAAAAAATAATGTCCTTTCAAAAATTGAATCTGTTAAAACTTCGGTGAAATAATCGATAAAGGGAATCTTATGAATGAATTTAAAGTAAACAAAACATATGAGCAGATAAACAAGAAAATTGCCCGGGGTGAGGCGGTTGTTGTTACGGCGGAAGAAATCATAGAGATTGCCAACAAACATGGAGTGGTTGAGGCCGCAAGACAAGTGGATGTGGTTACCACGGGAACTTTTGCCCCCATGTGCTCCTCCGGAGCCTTTATTAATATCGGCCAATCCTCTCCCCTGGTTCGAACCACCAAAACCTGGTTTAATAATGTACCGGCTTACTCGGGACTTGCGGCGGTGGACTGTTATCTGGGGGCAACCCAGACCTGTGACGATGATCCTCTGAACAAACACCATCCAGGAGAATTTAATTATGGCGGTGCTCATGTGATTCAGGATCTTGTGGCGGGAAAAGAGGTGGAAATCCGGGCGGAAAGTTATGGAACTGACTGCTATCCTAACAAAAAAATTGAAAAGCTCGTGAGGTTGAAAGATCTTCCCAATGCCATGCTCTGCAATCCGAGAAATGCTTACCAGAATTATAATTGTGCCATAAATCGGACAGAGAAGATTAAATATACCTATATGGGAACCTTGAAACCGAAAATGGGGAATGCCAATTATTCCACATCGGGAGAATTAAGTCCTCTGTTCAATGATCCCTATTTAAAAACCATAGGGCTTGGGACCCGGATCTTTCTGGGCGGGGCCCAAGGGTATGTCACCTGGACCGGCACCCAGCACAAAAAGGATGTGGAACGGGGGCTGAACGGTGTTCCGGTAACGCCTTCGGGCACCCTTTCTGTCATGGGAGATTTAAAGGAAATGTCCCCGGAATGGCTGGTGGGTCAGAGTATCAGGGGGTATGGGATTTCGCTTTCCGTTGGGCTTGGTATTCCCATTCCTATCTTGAATGAGGAAATGTTGAAATTTACAGCAGTTTCAGATGACCAGATTTTTACCCAGGTGGTTGATTATGGGTATGATTATCCAAAGGCAATTTCAAAATCCTATGGCCAGGTCAGTTACGCCGAGTTAAAAAGCGGCTCTATTATGATAAAGGGGGAAAAAGTTCCCACGGTTCCCCTGTCCAGTATGGTAAAGGCAAGAAAAATTGCACAGATTCTGAAAACTCAGATCCAGCGCGGTAAATTCTTATTAGGACATCCCCAGCACCTGTTCTGCTAATCCTGAGAGTGAAATGAAAATCAAATGACGACTAAAGAAAAAACAACTAAAAAAGTAACAAAAAAAAAGAATGCCTGGCGGGAGAATATAGAAGCCATCGTGATTGCCATTGTGATTGCCATGTTTATACGGACCTTTATTGTCCAGGCCTTTAAAATACCTTCGGGGTCCATGTTGGAGACCTTGCAGATCGGAGACCAGATCCTGGTTAATAAATTTATCTACGGGGTAAAGATACCCTTTACCGACGGTAAAACCCTTATTTCGGTTAAAGATCCCAAGCGTGAGGATATTGTGGTCTTTAAATATCCCGAGGATCCCTCCAAAGATTTTATCAAACGGGTGATGGCTGTGGGAGGGGATACCCTTGAAATAATAGATAAAAAACTCTATGTGAATGACAAGCTCATTACCGATGAACCCTATGCCATCCACGGGGATGATCGGATTATCCCGGGAAAATTCAGTACCCGGGATAATATGCGCAAAATCACCGTCCCGGATAAAAAATTGTTTGTGATGGGGGATAATCGAGATAACAGTCATGACAGCCGTTTCTGGGGGTTTGTAGATCTGACCGAGATCAAAGGGGAGGCCTTTATTATTTATTGGTCCTGGAACAAGCAATCCTTTGGGGTCCGGTGGGGCCGGCTGGGTAGTTTATTATTTTAAACGACAATTTATTTTAAACGACACAAAGCAAGGTAGACAATATGTGGTTTGAAAAAAAAGATATCCTTGATATTCACTCCCTGGAACCCGATGAAATCAGCATGATTCTGGATACGGCCAAGGGAATGAGAGAAATTTCAGAGCGGCCGGTTAAAAAGGTTCCCACCCTTCGGGGGAAAACCATTATCCTTTTTTTCCAGGAGCCCTCCACCCGGACCAAACTTTCCTTTGAGATTGCCGCCAAAAGACTTTCGGCGGATACCGTTTCCATTGCCAAAAGTTCCTCCAGCATTGTCAAAGGGGAAACCCTGATTGACACGGCCAGAAATCTTGAGGCAATGCGCCCCGATGTGATTGTCATGCGCCATTCTTCATCCGGGGCGGCCCATGTGATTTCAAAACGGGTAAACTGCTCGGTGATTAATGCGGGAGACGGTATCCACGCCCATCCTTCCCAGGCTCTGCTGGACATGCTGAGTATCCGGGAGAAAAAAGGAACCCTGAAAGGACTCAATATTTCCATTGTGGGGGATATTTCCCATTCCAGAGTAGCCCGGTCCGACATTATCGGGTTTTCAAAAATGGGGGCCCATGTGACCATTTGTGCGCCCCAAACCATGATTCCAAACGGCATTGAAGCCTTGGGCTGTAAGATTGCCAAAAATATGGAATCTTGTGTGGAAGGGGCAGATGTCATTTTGATGCTCAGGATTCAAAAGGAAAGACAGGGAAACATCCTTTTTCCCAGTGAACGGGAATATGCAAGCCTTTACGGGCTGAACACGGCCAGGGTGAAGCTTGCCCAAAAGGATGTGGTTGTTATGCATCCCGGCCCCATGAACCGTGGGGTTGAAATTTCAAGCGAGGTGGCCGACTCAGACTGTTCCATGATTTTAGACCAGGTCACCAACGGGGTTGCATTGAGAATGGCGCTTTTCTATATTGTGGCAGGAGGTAGCAGACATGCAGATTCTGATTAAAGGGGCAAGGGTTCTTGACCCTGGCAAATTGGATGACAAAAGAGATATTCTGGTCAAGGACGGTGTGATTGAGGCTCTGTTAGATCCATCTGATCCTTCAGAAAAATTGGACCTATTCGATGTTCAGGTGGTGGATGCAAAGGGAATGGTGGTGGTACCCGGTTTGATTGATATCCACGTCCACCTGCGGGAACCCGGCCATGAATACAAGGAAACAATTGAGTCCGGATTAAAGGCTGCGGCAAGGGGCGGGTTTACCGCGGTTTGTTGCATGCCCAACACCACTCCGGTAAATGATAACGCCCAGGTAACCGAATTTATCATCAACAAAGGCAGGAAGGCCCGGGCTGCAAAGGTATATCCGGCTGGCGCCATTTCCCAAGGGTCGGAAGGGTCCTCTCTGTCGGAAATTTATGATATGCAGCAAGCGGGGATAAGGGCGGTCACCGACGACGGACTACCCGTTGGAGATTC
>CAXHYW010000013.1:0-17669 GCA_964021475.1 uncultured Desulfobacteraceae bacterium
TAATCCGTCTCTAAACTTTCCTAGCTTTATACGGGATGGGCTATTTATTTTTTGGGCAAAGCAACTAAAAATTCCCGCCATTGTGTTTTTCCATGGCTGGCAACATAATTTTCAAGAGCGAATCAAAGGGCCATTAAAACTATTTTTTAATTTTACCTATCAAAAAGCAGACTCGTTTATTGTTCTGTCCACAGAATTTAAAAAAAAATTATGTGAGTGGGGAGTTCAAAACCCGATCTACCAGATGACAACAACGGTTGATGAATCACTTCTTAAAGACTTTTCAATCCAAAAAAAAATGGCCTGGGTGACACCACCAAATCCCATTCGCCTTCTATATCTTTCCCGTCTCGAAAAAGAAAAAGGCGTATTTGAAACCATCGAGGCCTTTAAATTGTTGCTGGATGAACAATACGAGGTAACACTCACCATCGCCGGAGATGGTTCTATCAAAGAGGAAATACGAGGATATATTGCCCGAATTGGTTTAGAAGAGAAGATCTTTATGCCCGGGTATGTCAGAGGAAATGAAAAGTGCCAAACCTTTACTGACCACGATATTTATTGTTTTCCCACATATTACGGCGAAGGGATGCCAACCTCTATTCTTGAAGCAATGGCATTTGGGTTGCCGGTTGTCACAACCAGGGCCGGTGGAATTAAGGATTTTTTTAAAAATGACACAATGGGATATTTATCTGAATCAACCCACCCGATTAAAATTGCTGAATGCATAAAAAGGATTTGTTCTGATAAAGACAAACTCCATAATATTTCCTACCATAATCATAGGTATGCAAAACAGAATTTCATGGCATCAAAAGTGGCAAAAAAAATAGTGGCAATATACCAAAGTATAAATCTACCATAAATAAAAGTTGCAGTAGATTTGAATAAGCCAAGTACGATCGATCAATACAAAATTCAGAGGCCAAAAAAAATCATGATTATGAAAAATGAAAAACACCAGGCTGAATGGAAACAACGCTCAAAAAAGTTAGCAGGCAGTGAAGAGCTCGAAAGGATGCTAAAAACAGAATTATTTGATTTGACATGGAAAACATCCGTTGATTTCATTATAAAACAATTGGATCTGAAAAAAGGCATGAATATATTTGAAGCGGGCTTTGGCTGGGGCCGTTTAATCTATGGACTCAAATATTTCATACCGGATATTAGGATTGAAGGTGTCGAATTGACCCATGAACTATATGAAAAAGCCTGCTACTTAATGGAGGAAAAAAAAGTAACAAAGGTAACGCTGCATTGTGAAGATATTCTGAATCTTGGAGAATTTGAACCCAACCAATTTGATGCCATTTACAGCTCCAGAGTCTTGCACTATATCCAAGACAAACAAACGGCCATTGACAAATTATACAGGATTCTTAAGCCCTCTTCAAAAATATTGATCATTATCCCGAATAAGTATTGTCCCTACAGGTGGTTTACCTATGGAAACCCATTGTATTCAATCGTTGAATTAAAAAAAATGATGAAAAATGCAGGATTCCAAAATATAGAATGGGGTTCCATTGGCTATATACCTCCCTCCTTTGGACGGTATTCACATACATCAAAACTCTATCTCCTCGAAAAATTATTTCAGAGAGTTTCTGGTATAAATAAAATAGGCGGTTTGGCATATGCCGTTGGAACAAAAAAAGATTAAGTAATGACCACTCCCTATTTTTTAAAAAAAATTCAATCCCATGTCATTGCAAATTCTGAAATGATATTGGACGGAAAAAATGATGTGATAAAAACCGTATCTATTTCCGAGATGCGCAGGCAAAATCGATACTCAAGCAGAATCGGTGGAAAATGTCTCATCGAATACCAGAATTCTTCGGGTGATCAAAAAAGAAAAACCATATGGATTAAACGGGTTGAGCAACCTGAAAAATTTTTTAATGTATTGTCTGACATTTATAAGCGCTCTGTAAAACAAGGGATTCATCACAATATCACAAAACCCTATTGGTATGATTCTGAACTTGGCATTGTTGCAATGGCATATTTTAATGGGACAACCCTCCTCTGGGCCACCTTAAAAAATACGCATATTTTAAACAATGGCATATCTCAAGACTGTTTGATTTTATACCAGCGGTTAGGGGAATGGCTTCAACAATACCACAAGGCCATGACAACCAACAAGATGGTTAAATTCCACAAAATATTAAATCAGATCATTCATGGCTTAAATACCCAAACCTCTTTCAGCAAAAAGGAAGTGTCAGTTTTGTGCAGTCACCTTGATCGTATTGGAAACAATTTTTCTGACTCAAATCTTTGCCTGGTTAAACCACATAATGATTTTACAATAAGAAATATAATCATATCAAATTCAAGTTTTGCTGTCATTGACTGGGATGCCGCCATTCATCCGAAATTTCCAGAATTTTCATGTGTATGGAATGACATATCTTATTTTCTCATCAATCTCCAAAGCCTCTTTAGGTTTTACCCATTTATTTCAGAAAAAAAACTTGGCATCCTCATTGAACGCTTTAAAGATGGCTATTTCAAGGAAGATAATTTGATAAAAGACGACTATTTCCAGGAATTATTTTTTCTATTCACCCTGCGTATTTTTCTGGGAATCGACAGTGACAGATCCTTGCCCCGGATTTATCATCGAAATTTACACCCCATCTATATGAATAAACTTCGAAAATATTTAATAAATGGACGTGCCCAAATTATATAGTTGGATATAAGGTATTAATATTTTACCCTTACCAAGAAAGGAACACAAAAAAATCATTCAGTGGTATATAAACCGTCTTTCCAAGATGCCTCCACAGGAAATTCTATGGAGACTCCTGGAAAAAACAAAAAAGCTCATGGACAAATACATCCCCCATGGAAAAGATTCCTGTATTTCTCCTCCCGAAAAAAAAATATTTTTGCTTACTGCCCATTGGGATAATAAAATTATTGGGGCTCTTTTTTCCCAAAAAACCAAATACCATTTATCCATTGCTGACCAAGCCGTTACGAATCAATTAATTGCCTTTGGAATTGAAGTCTCCCATGGGAAAAAGATTGAATGGTTTCTTGATCCGGTTACCCAAAAATTCTGGCCAAAAAAATTCTGGGGGGATATTAATTATAGAGACAAAACCTTGGGGGGCGTCAAATTTGTATGGGAAATAAACAGACTGTATTTTTTTGTGTCTCTCGGCATATCCTACAAACTAACCAAAAACAAAAAATATGCGGATAAGTTTATCTGGTTTATCCGATCCTGGACCACGGGAAACCCGTATCCAATTGGCATAAACTGGGCCAGCGGTATTGAAGTCGGTATCCGTCTTGCCAACCTGGTATGGGCCCTTTCGTTTTTTGAAGACCATTTTTTTTCACAAGATGACCAAAAAGCGATTAATTCATTTGTAAAAAACCATGGAACTCATCTTCACCGATACCCTTCCAAATATTCATCCTCAAATAACCATCTTCTTGCGGAAGGATTTGGATTGTTTATTGCCGGACTGTATTTTCCCCACTTAAATCATTCAAAAAAATGGTTCACAAAAGGAAAAAAGATTCTTGATAATGAGGTAAGCCGTCAAATTTTAGATGATGGCGGAAGCTTTGAATTCTCAACCACCTATCTTTCCTTTGTTGCTGATTTCTTCCTATTATATAAAATTTCATGCGACACCTGTGGTATCCGGTATAATCAGGCCATAAATGAGCGACTTGAAAAATCCTGTGGATTTATAAAATCGATTATGGATGTAAACGGAAATATCCCCAATATTGGAGACCAAGACAGTGCAGTACTTGTAAATTTTGGTCTGTCAAACTTGGAAAACTTTTCTTCGATTCTAAATACCGGTTCTTTGTTATTTTCGAGGAAAGACCTCTCCACAGAAATCCCTGACTTAAAAACATGGATTTTAACAGGGCATAAACAGGTTCATCCTAAAGCATCTGCCCTGAAGCAAAAAGCCGATAATACGCCCAATGAATCAAAAAAAGACCCCGAGATCGACGGCCATGGGATATCACAACTCCACAGGAAAAGCGGACTTGCTGTCATTAGAGGGCGAATAAATCGAAAAGAATTCCTTTTGATCGGCAATGCGATGCCTATGGGAATGGCACCGCTATACGCCCATGGCCACCTGGATGCACTTTCATTTACCCTTTCAGTTGGAGGTCTGGAGTTTTTCATAGACCCTGGCACGTACCGATACCATAGCGGAGGAAAATGGAGGACCTATTTTCGATCCACGGCAGCACATAATACGATCCGAATCAACCAACAAGATATGAGCGAGCAGATAGGAGATTTCATGTTTGGTAAACCCTACCAAATAACTGAAAATCGTCTTGAAAACAATAATGGATCTATTCTGTGGCGGGCAGGAGTAAAGGCAGAACTTAAAAAAAATCAAACGTCAGCGATCACTAGACAAATAAAATGGAAACAAAACCAGCTAATAATTTCAGATTATATTGAAACACAAGACACCGGATTGATAGAATGTTTTTTTCATATTCACCCCCTTTGCAGCGTTAAAAACAAGACGGGGGGAGAGATTCACATACAAAGGAACGGTATAAAAATTATAGTTTTACCGGATAGCAGGGGAAAAATTGAAATTTTTAAAGGATCCCATGATCCGATTGCCGGGTGGTACTCTGGTAATTTTAACGAAATCCAGGAAAGCACATCCATCAGGTTTTATAAAACACTGAACAATAAAGAAAGAATAATTACCCAACTAAGTGTGGAATTAGATGAATGAAAACTGTACATTCCATCAACAGCTATAATCCTGAACGATAAAAAGAGGTGGGCATGAAGATAAGTATCTTTGGACTTGGATATGTTGGAGTTGTCACAGCTGCATGTCTTGCAAAAAATGGTCATGCGGTTATTGGAGTTGATACGGTAAGTGTCAAGGTTGATATGATCAACAGAGGAGATTCGCCAATTATTGAAGATGAGATAGACGACATCATAAAATCCATGGTAAACAAAGGTAGATTGCAAGCAACGCTTGATCCAAAGGAAGCCGTAAGAGAAAGTGACCTTTCGATGGTCTGTGTGGGCACTCCCAGTCAATTAAACGGAGACATAGATACGCGCTATGTCCGAAGGGTGTGTGAACAAATTGGAACAGCAATTAAGGAGAAAGGCAGCCGCCATGTGGTGGTTATCAGAAGTACAATACTGCCCGGGACAATAAAAAATATTGTAATTCCAACACTTGAAACAAATTCGGAGAAACAGGTGGGGCCTGATATCGGTGTCTGCAATAATCCTGAGTTCTTACGGGAAGGAACCGCTGTCTATGATTTTTACAATCCTCCCAAAACAGTAATTGGTGAGATAGACAAAAAAAGCGGTGACCTGCTGGCCTCAATTTATGAGAACCTAAATGAGCCCGTTATCAGGACTTCAATTGAAATTTCAGAGATGATAAAATATGTTGACAATGTATGGCATGCCCTAAAGGTGGGATTTGGAAATGAAATCGGGAACCTCTGCAAACCAATTGGGATAGACAGCCACGCAGTTATGGATATTTTCTGCAGCGACACAAAACTCAATATTTCTCCCAATTATTTAAAACCAGGGTTTGCATTCGGCGGATCTTGCCTCCCAAAAGATTTGAGAGCGATTACCTACAAAAGTAAATCACTTGATATGAATCTTCCCATATTAAATGCCATCCTGCCAAGTAATAAAGCTCATATTCAAAACGGGGTGGCCATGGTCATGGAAGCCGGAAATAAAAATATCGGATTTCTTGGGTTCAGTTTTAAGGCTGGAACGGATGATTTGAGGGAAAGTCCACTTGTGGATATGATTGAACAGCTTCTTGGAAAAGGTTTTGAAATAAAACTATATGATAGAAATGTTAATCTTGCAGCTTTAGTCGGAGCAAATAAGGATTATATCTTGAACAAAATTCCACATATCGCAAAATTGATGGTAAACACAATGGATGACGTTCTTGAACATGCCCAGACTTTGGTAATTGGTAACAATTCACCCGAATTTGTCGATCTAATGGACAGGGTCAATGAGAATCAAATCGTCATTGATCTTGTTAGGGCTGTTAACGGTAGAAACAGCAATAACGTTTATAAAGGGATTTGTTGGTAAACCAATATGAAAGTGCTAATAATTGTTGAGAATCTACCGGTACCCTTTGACAGAAGGGTATGGCAGGAGGCTACAACACTAAAAGAGAACGGACATTCTGTTTCTATCATCTGTCCTGTAATGAAGGGATATATAAAAAAATTTGACAAAATTGACGGAATCAATATATACCGCCATCCGTTACCCGTTGAAGGCAGAGGTGCCGCAGGATACCTGGTTGAATATTTATCCGCCCTTTATTATCAATTCATCCTATCAGCAAAAATTTTCTATCAAAATGGTTTTGACGTAATCCATGCCTGCAATCCACCTGATAATATTTTCATTATTGGGGGATTTTACAAATTTTTTTTTAAAAAAAAATTTGTATTTGATCATCATGATATATGTCCAGAACTATATCTCGCAAAATTTGGGAAAAAAGACCTTTTTTACAAACTGATGCTCTTATGGGAAAAATGGACGTTTCAATTGGCTGACATTTCTATTGCTACAAATGAATCTTATAAAAAAATTGCCATTGAACGAGGAGGGATGAAACCTGATAATGTTCATATAGTTCGTAGTGGACCTGATTTGAATAGAACTAAAAAAAGGCCTGTAGATACAAAATGGAAAAATGGCAGAACTTTTTTGGTGGGATATGTTGGGGTAATGGGAGCTCAGGAAGGGCTTGATTATTTGTTAAAAGGAATCAATTTTCTTGTACACACACAAAAAAGAACCGATATCCAATTTATTCTTGTGGGGGGGGGGACTGAACTCGAACACCTTAAAAACATGGCGATAGAACTAAAAATCAAAACCCATGTCACTTTCACTGACAGGGTACCCGATGATACACTAATGGAAATTTTAAGCACAGCAGATGTATGTGTGAACCCCGATATTGCAAATGAAATGAACGACAAATCCACCATGAACAAGATAATGGAGTATATGGCACTTGGTAAACCCATTGTTCAATTTGAAATGACAGAGGGAAGATTTTCGGCAAAAAAAGCCTCTTTGTATGCAAAGCCCAATGATTATAAATCTTTAATGGAAAGAATCATTGAAATTATAGATAACCCCAAAAAGGGCAAAGAAATGGGCGAGTACGGAAGATTGCGGGTTGTATCAAAACTCCAATGGAAGCATGAAATTCCAAAGTTGCTTGCCGGATACAACGCCCTAAAATTAAAAAAATAGAATCTCAGGTTTCCAAAAGCTGTTCATTTCCTCGAAGATATGCAATTTGACCGGCAGCCAAAAAAAATAGATATACAAAAATATTTTGAACAAATACATCCGTGTAAAACATTGCCAGCAAAAAAAGGACTGAGAAACTTAGCATTCCTAAAGCAAAGGCGCCCATAAAACCATCTTTTTGACACAATCGTACTGCATCAAAAAAAACAAAAACAGGGAATAAAAACATGAGAAGAACACCTGCGATACCAATTTCCCATACAAACTTTGTAAAAGAGACGCCTTTCGCCCCATAATAAGCGCCTTCTCTAACATATTTACCACTAAGCTTCCTGGTGAATCCCTCCGATACATTTCCGGCCCCACGCCCAAAAACCAAAAACCTTACGTCCTTTTTTGCATTGTCAATTGCATACCGCATTGGATCAAAACGAGTCCTGTTATACCTCGCCATACGTCCCGGCATGCTAACAAAGGTCTCAATACCATATCCCCAGCGTTTCTCCTGGTAAAAATTGTAGATACCTTTTAACACAAAAAAAGAAGCTGAAAAAAGGATCACAACAAACAAAATACGAACCATTAATTTTAACTTCCCCTTAACAAATAATGCAGGAAGGATTAGGACAACCGGCATCAAAACAAAGGTTACCTTTGTTTCATTCAGGGTTGTGGGTAAAAACACAACGATAAATAATATTAGAAATACCGGTAAGGAAAGTTCTTCTTTTAAATAGAGCCCCACAATAAAAGAAAGAACTATCAATAAAAATATGGATAATACACCAGAAGCATGGGCCCCAAGAGTCCCGCCCATGGGATCTCCAGATAGCGAACCAGCAAATTCAAAAAATCGCTGCCAGAGTACGACGGGAAATTGAATCATTGATAAAACGAATAGGATAATAATTAATTTTCTAGCATCTTGCTTTGAAAATGGAAAAATGATCGGCAGTAAAAAAATAGGAACAAACTTCGTGTAAATCCTGAGCCCGGATAATATTGTCCACCCACTGATGTCATTTAAAAGAAAACCGATGAATATGTGGGACAGATACAGTAATAGCAGAAATCCATATTTAATTGGGAAATGGATCTGTTTTGTAACCGCTGTTCTAAATGGAATGGACACAGCAATTATTATTGAAATAAACTCTGGTAACCAAGTCAACTGACGGATTCCAATTCCATATCTAAAAAAGAGCCAATCCAAAAGAAATATACTTAATATGAGTAAATAAAGTAAATAATTAAGCATTTTAGACTCTTGTATATATCATATAAATTTATATACCCATCCGGGAATAACTTGTTGCACCCGATTGAGGACAATCCCTCCAATCTCACATTCATCATCCTGTAAAAGGGATTTAGCTTTTTCCACAACCGGTCTCTGGACCTCGGCAGATTGTAATATTAAAAAAGTCAAATCGCAGGCAGGTGCGACAGATAGTGCGTCAGGGGAGCTAAGGACAGGGGGACAATCTATGAATATATAATCAAATGACTCTCGGCAATAATTGAGCAAGTGTATTACATTTTCTTGCTCCAAGTTGGCCAAATGATTCATTTTTCCACTGCCACATGGAAGAAGAAAAATATTAGAACTTATGGCTCTAATTGCCTCATTCAGATCAACCCTGCTGTTGAAAACATCAACGAGACCATAGCTGTTATTGGGGATATTAAACAACTTCCCCAAACTAGGAGATCGTAAATTCGTATCAATCACTAAAAACTTTTTATCTGTTGCCTGGGAATTAACATAATCCACCAAATTCGCCACTACCGTGGAAACCCCTTCCCTGCCCCTGCTACTAACAAAATTAAAAACTTTATAAGCTTTCTTTTTATGATAATACAATATTTTTTTATACAGATCGCCTGTTTGTTTTTTATTTTTCAAATTTAAAAATCGCCATCCTGTTGAAGATTTTTTGTCATCCAGAGGATCTGCATAATATTCAAATGCTGGTGTTGTTTCTGTCCGTAACGAATCTCTTTGTTGATATCCCTCGTTTGGGACCCCATCATTTTGAACCCTATATCCCCCATTATCAACATCTGAAACCGGTTGGCGATATTCCCCTCCTTGAAGATAGTTATCTCTAAATCTATCTTGCCTATCTATATCTTTGAAACTATTGTCTTCCTGGCTTGGATCCGTACCCGTAAATTGATTCGCATAAGAACCTAGTGGTAAATTTTTCGGGGGGTTCTTTAGTCTTTGCTTTTTTTCTTTCAAAAAATCCTGATCAAAAGTATTTTGCCAGTTAATTTCACTCATAATTTATATCTCTTGTTGTAATTTTACCTATGTTTCACCATAGGAGGGTCTTTACATATTAGTTAATTTCATTATAACTGCAAACCACAGGCAATGCTAAAATACTTTCTACATCGTCAGATGTTTTCAATTTGTGGTCAACCGTTTCCAACAAAAAGGGGAGGATAAGTGCGGCAAAAAACCCTAAAATTATTGATACCTCCAAGGCAAGTATTTTATTTGGCGACTTTGGACTTTTGGGTGTGGTTGCTGGTTCTGCAATAACAACATTTGATAAATCACTGTCATCTCGTTTAGCAAACAACCTGGAATCCTCTTTTTTCTCTCCATATTTTAAAAAATTCCTCCTTGCGATTTCCACGTCCAGTTCAAGCGCTGTATGGGATTGTTTTTTCTGTTGAAATAAATTTGATTGTTCTTTTAAACTATCAATTTTTTTGGCAAGCAGCACTCTTCTTATCTGAAGGGTTTTATTTTCCATTACATCAGTTCTGGTTACCCCGATACTCTCTCTTTTGATCTCTCCACGCAACATCCTTATTTGGTCATCAATTTGCTTATATTCACGACTTTGCTTTGTAAATGTCTTACTTATTTCAGTCCGTTTGATCAAAAGGGGGACCAACCCCCTTGCTAACTCCACGATAACCGGCATGTTCCTCATTTCCCTCGTAAGAACAAAACTATCCCCATCAACCGTTAATCCACCCTTTAACAGGGAAATTTTAGCGTCCGCTTCTGCAATGGACAGTTCGAGATTTTTTAACTGTTTTTGAAATATTGAAATAAGTTCAATATTTGCCGATGTCTGACTCTCCATATTCACAATATTAAATTGACGATTAAAGCCCTCCAATTTTTTTGTAGCCGCGTCCATTTTTATGCTGTAATACTTTTTTTGCTCATCATAAAACGCCTCATTTCCAACAGATGAAAACGTTTGATTCCGATATTGCAGGTAGGTTTTCAATAGTCTATCAAGCACTACTCTAACCTGATTTTGATATGGCGACTCAAGGGAAATCAAAATCATATTAGAACTAAATACAGGATCAACATTCAAAGCACTGAACAGGGATTTGATTTCTCTTTCTGAGCCAGCTAATGGCTTTTTGGTTAGTTTTAGCTTCTCAAAAAAATTTAGTTTAGTGTTTCCCCCCCGGGATTGTTCTGGAACTGTCTCTTGTTGTTGGTAATATGCCACCAAACGTTTAATAACCACATCGCTTTTTAATAACTCAATTTCGGTATTAATATCCTGGCTACTTACCTGGCGGGTAAGATATTGGCGTGGGTCTTCACCCGGAGAGATAACAAGCTCGTCAGTCGATTTTGGAAGAATCATAATTTTGGCGGTACTCTCATAGAGGGGAGTCCGGGTAAAAGAATATAAACAAATGCAAAAAACAATAAGACAAAATATAAAAATGGCTTGTTTTTTCCAATAAAACCAAACTCTCACAAAATCTCTTGTTGATTTTAATGTCGCAATTGCCATGTGCTGATATCCTTTTTAAAATGATCCATTAATTTATTGGTTTTACACTAATTGTACTGCCGTCAAATACAGATCCACCCAAAGAATATGGACCAATAAGATTACTGGGAATCATGTCATTTATATATTGTTTGACAAACAAATTAGCCCTGGCAATAGTTGATTTCGGCACATGCACCACATCGTATTGATTAAGAATTATATCCTGACTCATGTCCCCATCATATAAAACTTTTTTCATATCCACCAGCCGTCCCCATGGTCTTCTTTGTTTGTCTCGACTGATTACTAGAATGGTGCTTCTCTCTGCTGTATCCTTGAATCCTCCGGACCTTGAAATCAATTGGGCAATCGAAGTCGTACCATCTATTAGATATTTATTAGGCTTTTCTACCTCACCCATAATATATACCAAATTGGCTTTCATAACTTTTAAAATCAAGGTAATCGTTAAATTATCCACCTGAGCCTGATATTGCTTTGTGAGTATCCTTTTCAATTCAGGCAGCGTTTTCCCCCCTGCCAGGACATCGTTAATAACTGGAAAAGACAGATATCCGTCAGGTCTGATCGCGGAAAGCTTACTTTGGCCACGGGATGAAGTTGTTATGGCCCTTTTTAAGCGATCAATCGTTCGGTTGTACTCAATCATTGTAACGGTAACAATCGGCTCAATAAATTCATTACTATAGAGTTCTGTGATTTTATCTTCCAGTTGCAAGGGAGTTAATCCCAATGCAAACACAGCCCCTTTTTTAGGCATTGTGATATTTCCGTCAGGCCTAATAGTTAATTGACGCATCATGTCAGGATGGTATGCAAATTCTACCTTTAAAACATCTGCAACCGATAAATAATATTCGTTGGTATCGGGTTTGGGAGTATAATGGTAGACAATTTCCAGAACATCACCCGGGCCAAGTTCATATTCATGCTCTATTTTTGGCATGGGTCGATCATAAACGATATCTTCAGTAATGCCGACTTCTTTCCCGCAGGATGCACAAACCACAACCATTAAGACAAGGACCGAAATAAATTTTAGTTTTTGGAACATATTGATCTCCTGTTAAAATCTAACATTTTTCCTGTTTCCCAATAATTTATTCATTCTTGTCTATCATTCAATTTTGCCGTTTTTGAAACTTAAATTCCAACCGCCGATTTAAAGCGCGTCCCGTCGGGTTATCATTCGTTGCAACTGGAATGGAATAGGAATGCCAACTGATGGACATTCTGCTGGGATCAATTCCCCTCTTCACCAAATAATCAAGACCCGCCTTGGCACGGCGTTTGGACAATTTAATATTATAATCCATTGAGCCAAAATTGTCGGTATGTCCACTGATATGCAAATCCAAAAAGGGGTACCTGGTAAGCATTCCCACTACCTGCTCCATGGCGATGAAGCCTTCTGGTTTCAGGGTATACTTATCAAAATCGAAGAGCACATCCGATAGAAACACCAAATCCCAACAACCATTTTCGCCGACCTTTAGGCCTGGTTTTGTCCCTGGGCAGTCATCGATTGCATTTGCAATCCCATCACCATCACCATCACAGCCCTTGTCTGGTTGGGCCCGGGTCAGAAATATTTTCCTTACAAAATTGTCCATTTTTTCTTTATCCATCAACAAATCACCGTTTACCGCAAGTCCGCACTGCCCTCGCAAGGCAATTCTATTCATAACTCTTCTGCCATTGGGAGAATTACCGATAAGAATTGTATAGATACAAATATTATCTCCATACCTGGCCTTTAAATCTTCAGCAGCAAGGACCTCTTTCTCTCCCATACCAACCCCGTCACTGATTATAATTACTGCTATTTTCCCTTGTCTATCGTACCAATCTTTACCGGTAGCTTCCAGGGTAAATCCAAGAGGACTTACCCCATCTGCCTCAAGGATTTTCCGTATTGCTCGGGAATATTCTTTTTTATCATATTTCAAAAATGCTTTATTATCATTTGCTTTTAACCCGTAATTAAAGTTGACATAGACAGGATAACCAAATGTCCTGAGAGTTCCTGTATAATCCAATTCTGGGATAGCCTGGTTTAAACCCTGGGCAATTTGTTTGGCAAACTTAAATTTACTATAGTGGGAGTCCTGGTGGCAGCGGTTGCAATCCAGAGCATAGGCTTCATCTGCCTTTTTGACTGTGCTGGGTTTTTCGTCTGCTTCGGAATTGCTTTTGACCGAAGCTGTATTCTTTCTTTCAAATTCATGCCCCCCATACCTCACGGCATGTTTTTCGGCAAAGCCAGGATCCTGGTAATCACGATGGCAGGCAATACACTCATAGGATGCTTCATAGACTTCTGTCATTGACGCAGATGGATCAAAAATAATTGTAAAATTATCCACTTTTTTCACATACCCTTCTGCATCAACAGGCTGATAATCTTCAAAATCAAACTGATGGTATCCTGTTGTGGCAGTCCCAGGTATTTTTTCGCTTTCAACGGACGGAGTATGGTTTACACATCCCAAGAAAACAATACAAACAAACAATATCGTTATTCCTGGTTTTATCCACTTTAGCATTTATCTTCTCCTTAGCTGATCATTTTTCCGTTTGTTTCTTCCAATACCCGGCCTAATCTTCCTTTAGTCATCCAGTTAACGATAACCTTCCATGTCACATTAATTTTTCCGTCAGCAGTATTGGTTGATATTTTTTTCCAATGTTCAACTCTTCTTTTCTCTTTATCGCATATAAGTTTGGATTTTTTTTATTGATATTTATTATATCATTTTTGGATACCATAGCGAAATTATCAATTGGATAAAGATATTTTGATGCAGGCATAATTACTTGCCCAGCTGGGTTCTGTAGGTTATATACTTCATTTGATTGATTCTGATTAAAAAGATAGAACAATAAAAACAAAATGAAAATACTTAAGAAGACAATGATACTCATTTTCCCAAATCGGGACCCAACATTCGCCAGATTATTTTTTCCCTTTTCTTCTCGGAGCGGCAACTCATTTCCATACTCCCTTTGCTGTGGCGCTCTGGCATAAGATTCTTGGATCTTGGGTCTTTCATTCGTATATTGCTGTTCTGATCTGGCTTCACGGTTCTGGTTGTAGTTATAATGTGAAGGTTTTCTATCCCCCCCCCCATAAACCATATCTTTTGACAATGGCACATTTCGAGGTTCATTGACTGGCTTCACAGGTGCGATAGTTTCAAGGTTACGAGATTTTTGTACCTTCTCAACCCCCATCAAATTCCCCATTTCCATAGCTTGCTGAACAAGTGCCTGGTTTATCACATTACACCGCTCACTGCTGGCGACCAAAAGGCAATTATCACAAATATTATTAATCAGCCGGGGGCTTCCCTTACTTACAGTTTGTATGAGATTTATGGCGTCATCGTCAAAAACCGGGGTACCTGTTGCACCGGAATGAATCAACCTAAAATAAATATACTCCCTTGTTTCTTCAAAGCCAAGGGACTTTAGATAATAAATTCGCTTGATCCGTTGCCCGAATGCCACCATTTTTTTATATTCCAACATTTTAAAAAAAGAATGGTGAGCAAACAAAATTATTCTAATGGGGAAATGGCCAGAAAAATTATAACTGGCGAACAATCTGAGTTTATTGATAAAATCATAACTAAACTCCTGGACATCGTCGATTATGACATAAACAAATTTCTTTTTCCCATCCGTTTGGTTTTCAAAATAGTCGTAGATATCCTGCTGGAGTCTTGGTTCTTCAGACGTTTCTGTCCCGTATCTACCGATGGGAATACCCAGGCGCACGAGTATCTTTTCCAGAACCATCATAAAATTATAGGTAGGTGTTGGGACAAACACCGATGGAAGGTGACTGTTTTTTTCTAGCAATTTCATGAGCTTGAGACACAAAAGCGTCTTACCCGCACCGTATTCTCCCGCCACAAGCAGGATAGGTTCATTTTTAACCAATCCCTGAACCAGATAATCCCATCCATTCTTATGGGGGTTAGACTTATAGAAAAGATCGGGCGAGGGATGGCTGTCAAACGGCTCTTTTTGCATAAGAAAAAATTGTTTATACATCGAATACGTCCCTATTTTGAATTACCAAGGTTATATATTCTTCTCCCACTTTTTAGTTACTCCGTATCATTTGGGAAGATATCTTCAAATTTCAATTTCTCCCCGGCCAAAGCCTTTTCAGCATTCAATCCATTGATGATTTTGCTTTTTGTCACACGGGTCGGATCAGCAAGCAATCGTTCGGTCTGACTGATCACTTTGGTACTTACATTCGCCAATTTAGAAAGCGCCGTTATGGTGAGCCCGAGCTCTACCCTGACCTTTTTCAAATTATTTCCTTGAAGTTCTGGATTTTCCATGTAGTTAAACACGCCTCCCCTCCCTTTAGTCCGTTCTTTTTTTGGAACCGAAATATTCAATAAACACAGGCTTTGTATTCTTTGAAATCCTTTGTTAAGTTTCACCCGGAGGGTGATTACTCCATGGGATGGTTCAATCAATAAGCTTATAATTCCAATATGTCAAGTTTTTTTTGAATCAATTTAAACTTTTATCGAATTACCCTTCTAATATCGGAAATTTCCGGAAATTATCGGTATTTCCCAATCAAATCTTTTCCGATTTGCATCAAAAGAACCACTATTTATTTTTTTTGCAATTTCGGAGAAAAGATCCAAATCACATCCGGGGAGAAATTAATTCCCAGGGACTATGGCACAGAAAACCGCAATGCGAAAAAATTTTTATTCACATTGCGGTTTTTGGATTTTTTTTAAATTAGATAATCTGACAAGACACGGTTCAGTTTATTCAAACACCCCGTGTAAAAATGATCACATTCCTCGATCACCTCAAACTGCGGATTTATTTGCCACCGCTGGATGGCAGAGTTCACCATGCCCCTGGGTGCGACGTCATCATTTGCACCCGTGACAATAAGACCCGTCCAAGGCATGGATAAAACCTCATCAAAGGACATAAACCCCAGGGGCGGAGACACCATGATATGGTCTTGCAAATCGCACCCTGAAGATACCACCGAAGCATTTATTCGCGCCCCAAAAGAATATCCGGCAAGATAAATAATAAAAACACCTGTGGCTTTCAAATATGCCAGGGCAGCCCTCACGTCATTCTGTTCCCCCAACCCATCCTCAAACATTCCTGAACTTTTACCCGTCCCTCTGAAATTAAACCGGAGTGTCGTAAACCCTTTCTCAAAAAAACTCCGGGCGATCTCTTCCACCACAGGGTTGTCCATATCCCCGCCATAAAAAGGGTGAGGATGGGTGACCACCACACCCTTTCCTGAAGAATTTTTTTTCAGCAACCCCTCAAGCCTGATATCGCCACACGCAATAACAACAGATTTTTCCATTTTACGGCATCCTGTGTTTTTTTTAAAATTCACCCTCTGGTATCGGGTTATGGTGTATATACTATTTTGGTTAAAATACTATTTCAAGCGAGATGAATCATTTTTTCCATGTGAATATGCTGGATACCAGCTTCTTCATAGGGGAAACCATATTTTAGAAACCCCAGTTTTTCGTAAAATTCCACGGCATGTTCCTGGGCACCCAAAAACACCCGGGACATCCCTTTTTGTTTTGCAATACCAAAAAGTTTTACAATTAATTTCTCGCCGATTCCTTTTCCCCTGACAGATTTGAGAACCGCAAGCCTTCCAATGTGACCATCGCCAAGGATTCGGCCGGTCCCCACAAATTTCCCTCGTATTTCGGCGACGACATGAAGGGAAAAAGGATCCTGCCCATCCAAGTCAAGGGCGGGATCAATTTTTTGTTCCAGCGAAAAAACCAAATTCCGGATCTGCTTTATCCTATCCCCCCATACCGTATCAAACCCTTCAACAATGATATGAATCGTCACGTCCTTTTCTTTTATTTTACACAAGGGGCCACCCATTTTTCTTAGATACCATAAAAAAAACGGTTTATCTGGGCAGAAACCACAGACAAACCGTTTATCGAAACGACTTATTTTTTAGCGTTTTTCAAAGAGGCCTTGATAAAATCCTTGAAAAGCGGATGGGGATTGCTGGGTTTTGATTTAAACTCCGGATGAAACTGGCATCCCAGATACCAGGGATGATCTGCAAGCTCAACAATTTCAACCAATTCATGGTCCGGAGAGGTACCGCTGATGATCAGCCCGGCCTCAATCAGACGTTCCTTAAATTCGTTATTAAATTCAAATCTATGACGATGACGTTCTGAAATATCTTCAGTTTTATAAGCCTTCATGGCAAAGGTATCTTTGTTCAAGACACAGGGGTAAGCTCCCAATCTCATAGTACCCCCCTTGTCCGATCTCTCGTCCCGGGTTTCAACCTGTTTGGTCTGTTCGTCATACCACTCTTTCATCAGATAGATCACAGGAAAAGGGGTATCCGAATCAAATTCTTCACCATTGGCATCCTCCATACCGGCCAGACTACGCGCCACCTCAATCACAGCCATGTGCATCCCAAGGCAAATACCAAAATAGGGCACTTTATTAACCCTGGCATATTTAGCAGCTAAAATCTTACCCTC
>CAXHYW010000014.1:0-17347 GCA_964021475.1 uncultured Desulfobacteraceae bacterium
ATATGAAGGTCTCTTGCAATTTTAGCGGCATTTTTCAGGATGGTTCTGACCAAATGTTCATTGAAACGGCTATCCGGTCTTTTGGCCGAGCTTTTTGCCAGGCGATTCGGGGTGGCCAGCGCCTCCAGACGCAGCCGGATATCCGGGTCAAATCCCCCCAGGATATCCCGTTCCCCCAGAAGTGCTGCCAGGCGGCAGGCCAGAATCCCCTGTCCCAGCTGGTCTGCCTTCAGGATCATATGGGCAAGCCTAGGGTGGACCCCGGCGGACAGAAGCTTTTGACCATGGGAGGTGATCCGGCCATGGGCATCCAGCCCCTTTAATTGGGTCAGCAGAACAGTTGCCTGGGTAACAGCCGTTTCCGGCGGCAGGTCCATCCATTTAAGGTCCCCTGGGTTACTCACCCCCCACCGGGCCAATTCCAGAACAAGGGGGGTCAGATCCGCAGACAGGATCTCCGGCCGGTTAAAGGGGATCAACCCCAGATTATCATGCTCGGACCAGATCCTATAGCAAACCCCGGGACCGGTTCTGCCGGCCCGGCCCCGGCGCTGGTCTGCCGACGCACGGGACACCGGGATGGTAGAAAGCTGACTCATACCGGTCCCGGGAGAAAACCGTGGCACCCGGGCAAGTCCCGTATCCACTACGACCCGAACCCCCTCTATGGTCAGGGAGGTTTCGGCAATGGCGGTTGCCAGAACGATTTTCCGGCGACCCGGCAAGGAGGGGGCAATGGCCAATGCCTGTTCCGACCGGGACAGATTGCCAAAAAGGGGTAAAACCAAGACCTTTGGGCTATCTGAACCAGGTGAACCAGACAAACCGGGTGAATCCGATAACCCGGAATCCGCCAAGGAAAGAAGACGGGTTAACTCCTGGGCCAGGTCACGGATCTCCCGGACACCGGGCAGAAATACCAGGATATCGCCGGATTCCTCTGCCAAACTCTTTTTAACGGCCAGCAAACAGGCGGACCGGACGTTCCGGTATCGATCCTGGTTTGAATTCTGGTAGGGATTCCGCCGGGCCGGGGCTGCCGCCGGGGGCAGGTAATGGGTGGTAACCGGATAGACACGGCCCTGGGAGACGATCATGGGGGCATTGTCCATAAGAACAGACAAGGCCTGGATGTCCATGGTGGCGGACATGATAAGGATGCGCAGCTCCTCGTTAAAGACCTCGGCCTCCAGGCAAAGGGCAAGACCTAGGTCGCTGTGAAGATGGCGTTCATGGAATTCATCAAAGATCACAAGCCCTACCCCTGCAAGGGAAGGGTCTGTCTGGAGCCGCCGGGTCAATATGCCCTCGGTGATCACCTCTACCCGGGTGCCAGGGTTGATACATCGCTCCATTCGGATCTGGTATCCAACGGTCTGGCCCAAAGGTTCCCCCAGCATTCCGGCCATATGGGCGGCACAGGCTTTGGCCGCGAGACGCCGGGGCTCCAGCATAAGGATCTTTTTCCCCCCAAGCCAGGGCTGATCCAGCAGGGCCAAAGGGACATAGGTGGTTTTCCCGGCCCCGGGAGGTGCCTGGAGCAGGGCCCGTTTTTTGGCCGCAAGGGCCAAAATAATATCGTGAATCACCCGGCTCACGGGCAGGGTTTCCCCAATTTTTTGTAACTTTTTTAAATTTTGCAAACAGCTCGGGCCCGTCATTTAGAAATTTCCTCTCCGGCAAAGGAATTGAGTTGGGCAGAACAAAATTTACAAAACAGAGCATCCGGATCATGCCCCTCGGCCATGCACCCGGGACAGGCCCGGGTGGTGATAGCCTTTTGTGAAGCACGGGTGATTTCCGAAGTCACAATCCCCGTGGGCACGGCAATGATCCCATAACCCAGAATCATGATCATGGCGGCCAGCGCCTGTCCCACAGCCGTTTGGGGGGAAATATCTCCATACCCCACCGTGGTCATGGTGACAATGGCCCAGTAGATGCTTTTGGGAATGCTGGTAAACCCGTTCGCTCCCCCTTCAATCAAATACATGAGGGATCCGAAGATCACCACCAGGGTCAGCACCGTGATTAAAAAGACAACAATTTTGTGCCGACTGGCTTTCAGAGCCCGGGTCAGGACACTTGCCTCCCCCAGATAGGAAACCAGCTTGAGCACCCTGAAAACTCGCAATACCCGCAGCACCCGTATCACAATAAGATATTGGCTGCCCGGTACCACCAAAGAGATATAGGTGGGCAAAATGGCCAGAAGATCCACCAGACCCAGGGGACTTATGGCATATTTCAAAGGCCTTTTCACACAGATCAACCGCAAGCCATATTCCAGGGTAAACAACAGGGTAAATCCCCACTCCAACATCGACAGAAAGCTCCCGTGGGAACTGCCGATGGCAGCCACGCTGTCCAGCATCACCACCAGAACGCTTGCCAGGATCGCCAGAATCAGAAATATATCAAACCACTTCCCGGCCCGGGTGTCTGCCTCAAAAATAATTTCATGGAGCCGATACCGCCAATGGGCATATGTCTGATTAAATGCCATTTTCCCCTTTAAAATTAAATGATCCGTCGCTAGTTAACCAGTCAAACCCCGCCCTGACCGGATAATGATCCGACGGAAATCGGTCTGAAAAGGAATCTTTAACCACCTGCTGAAAAACAGGGTTCACCCCTTCCAGGTAAAGGATCCAGTCAATCTGTCGGCCAGTCTCTTTTCCCTCAAATTCATGGAAGGTGGTAATATTATCATTGTCAAAGACCCCGGAAAAACCATGGGATTTAAACAAGGTGTGGGCCAGGGACCCCGGGTTGGCATTGAAGTCTCCCGTGATGACAACGGGCAACCCCTTGGGAAACTCCGACAAAAAGTTCAAGACCAATTCAGCACTTTTTTCCTGGACAAGAGGGTCAAAATCAAAATGGGTATTGACCAAAAGAATCCGCTCTTTTCCTTTTTCAAACAAGCCGATCACACATTGTCGCGGCCACTCTGAACCCGGCAGTTTTGAACTCTTGTTTGGGGTATCGCTCAAAAAATAGTGTTTTTGTTCCAAACACTGCCAGGAGGGATGAAAAAAAATTAAATTACTTTGCCAATAGTCAATGGACAGGTTGTGCTGCCCCATCACCCCATACCCTGGCAATGCCCGGACGAGAAAATCGGCCTGGAAATGATTCACCTCCTGGATACCAAAAAAATCCGAGGGATATCGATTAAGAATCTTCTCTACCATGGGTTTTCGATGCTGCCAGCCATTTTCATTGTCCCTAGCAAGACCAAATCGAAGATTCATAGTCATGATGGTCACCTGTGCCTTGTCTTGTCTCATCCTCCCTCCTATATATATCTAAGAATGCGACATTCCCAGGGCCATGTCAACACCTTGGCTCCTGGGAAACCTATCAGGGCCAACGCATCTAACTTTTATTGAAGATGCTCAAAAAAGCAGGCAAGATTAATGACGCCATTATTGAAAACATGCTGTTCTGACATCACTCAGATTTTCAGGTCTATATCGACGACAGGATTTATCCTTCCGATAAGACCGGCGCATTTGTTGCTCACTCAGATCGCCACAAATGTGCCGGTTATGATTTTTCTTCTTGGAGCTGAATTATATAGCACTTTTAATTTCGAAATCAGCATATGCTGCCATACCATGTTCACCCAAATCAAGACCACCAATTTCCTCTTCTTCATCAACCCGGATACCCAAGGTCACTTTCAAGATATAAAAAATGGTAAAAGCGGATAGAAAGCAGGGAATGGCATAAGCGACAACACCAATAAGCTGGGTAATAAATGAATGATCCGAACTGAAAATACCCACTGCCAAAGTCCCCCAGATGCCACAAACCAGATGGACTGAAAGTGCACCCACTGGGTCATCTATTTTCATCCGGTCAAATCCCACTACTGAGACAACAACTAACATTCCGGCAATAAATCCTATAATAATTGCACTCATCACACTTACCACATCCGCCCCAGCGGTGATGCCGACCAGGCCTGCTAAAGATCCATTAAGAGCCATGGAAAGATCAGGCTTTTTCTGCAATATCCAGGAAAGAGATATTGCCCCTATGATTCCGGCGGCTGCTGCGAGTGAAGTTGTTACAAAAACGAAAGAAACTGCAACAGGATCGGCTGAAAGGACAGACCCTCCATTAAACCCGAACCAACCCAACCATAAAAGGAACACACCAATTGCGGCCAAAGGCATACTATGGCCCATGATGGGTTTGATATTTTTCCCTACATATTTTCCTAAACGGGGACCCAGAAGCAACACACCTGCAAGAGCAGCCCATCCTCCGACAGAATGAACCAATGTGGAACCCGCGAAATCATAGAAACCCATGGTATCTAACCAACCGCCACCCCATTTCCAACTGCCAACCCAGGGGTATATCAGTGCGACATAAATAGTTGAGAAAATGAGAAAACTATGAAGTTTAATCCGTTCCGCTACTGCTCCGGAAACAATTGTTGCCGCTGTGGCAGCAAACATTGCCTGAAATATAAAATCAGTCCAATAGGTGTAAATACCAACACCATCATCGCCTACAATCATCATATTTTCTGGAGTAACTCCGATCCCAAAACCGGAAAATCCAAAAAATCCGGAAATTAAAAAATCACCCGGATACATTAAGTTAAAGCCCATAGCAGCATACGTTAAAAGACCAATGGCGAGAATGGCTGTATTTTTAAATAGAATATTGACTGTATTTTTAGACCGGGTCAACCCTGCCTCCAGGCTTGCAAACCCCAGGTGCATAATAAACACCAGAAAGGTTGCAACCAGCATCCATGTGTTATTTGCTACATAAGTGGCTGACGCTCCTGTTACAGCAGCAACACCATCAGCAGCCATTGCTGCACCGGGAATTACGATCATTGCCATTGCCAGGGATGAAACTTTTTTCAAATTTATGATTTTCATAATTACCTCTTTATTCTTCATTCGCTCCATGATCAACCCCCTTTACCTTCGATATTGTCATGCCCTGGACACCGATGCTGGCCATGGCCTCTTTTAACTCGTCAAGTTTAAACGGCTTAACAATCGCTTCAATCTTCTTCATTTGGTACATCCTTTTATGTTTTTTAAAAATTGGCTTTGGTAATACCATATGAGATTTAATAGTTTGCAAAACAGAGGCCAATAAAGAAAAAAAATGATATTTTGCTTATAACTATCTGAAATCAAAACAAAAGATTACTACAGCAATAGCTGTGCATTGAAAATAATATTACAATTTTGAAAAATATCGTTACATAAGTGTAATATTATTTCAAAACGAATATTTCAGCACTTAATTTCTTAGCGCTGTTTTTTGACACACGGTTACAGGAGAACTAATTTATACAACTGCTCTGGGCGAACAGGTTTGATAGGCCATTTTTTCCAATCCATCACGGCATATGCTATTTTGTGTTGTATTTGAATGTTCATTCTTGCTCCTTAAAGGGTTTAACCGGTGGTGTTTGAAGAAAATTATGCAGCAAGGTCCACCACATTTTAAATCCTTTGAGTTGTTCAGCCTCTTCGACTTCCTGGCATTTAACCAAGAGCAGATGAAAGGCCTGATCAAAGTCTTGTTCAGAAAATTCAAGCTGCTCGATCATGAGGGCTTTTTGAAGTTCCAAGATACTTGGTGCTGCATTTAAACGCTGGCGTAATTGATTTTCCTGTTGGCCTCGTTGTATAAATATCAAAGCATTGCTGATGGTCATGTGTCCTCCTTTATCCAATGCATGGCTGACATATAAAATGGGTAATAAGAAATTGGCGCACAAACGCTGGATAAACGGCAATACTTCATGAAACATTATACAGATGTTTGAGCTGTACCGGAGTTAAGGCTTTTTTTTGTTCCAGTGCTGTTTTCCTGACCAGGGCGAGCAGCTGTTTTGCCTTGGATTTGGAAATATGGATGCCCTGCTGTTCAAGGACATGGCCGATGGCAGATGATCCGGTGTGATACCCAATTACATATTCGCATTGATTTTTCCCAACCTTTTCAGGCTGGAACAACTGGTAGGATGACGGGTCTTTTAAAAGGCCTGAACAATGAATGCCTGATTCATGGGCGAAAATCCGGGAACCGACAATGGGCTTTGAGTCACTTATAACTTTACCGGATGCTTTGGCCACCAGGTGGCACAGGTCTGTTAGAGCAGATGTATCCATCCTTTTTTTATAACCACCCACTTCAAAAAGCGCCATGACAACTTCTTCCAACGGGGCATTACCGGCTCGTTCACCCAGTCCGTTCACCGTGACACTAACGGCATTGGCACCGCTGTCCACGGCCGTCACAGCATTGGCCGTGGCCATGCCCAGGTCATTATGACCGTGGAATTCAAGAACCAGGCCAGGGACAGCTTTTCTCAGGTCACAAATAAGATTGATCACCATGGTCGGACTGATCATACCCACGGTGTCAGCCAGGCGCAATCGGTCAACGCAAGTTGCATGTGCCTGACGGGAAAACCGCTCTAAAAAACCCCGGCGGGTTCTGGTGGCATCCTGGGCCCCGACAGAAATCCGGTCAAAGTATTGCCTGGCAAAATTCACAAGAGTTTCCAGTTGTTCCAGAACCCAGTCTTCGGTATGGTCAAATGTTTTGAGCAACAGCGAAGACGTTGGAAAGCTGATATGAACGCCGGGGGTGTTGCATTGGGCGGCCAGGATCAGGTCTTGTTTGTCTGCCCGGCACCAGGAAGAAAGGATACAGGGCAGGCTGGCTTTTGAGAGTCGTTTGATATCCTGGCAGGCGGCTTCCCCCATGGCAGGGATGCCTGCCTCGATTTCATCAATACCAATCCTGGCAAGGGCCCAGGCAATTTCTAAGCGTTCATCATAGTCAAACACAACACCCGGGGCCTGTTCGCCATCCCTTAGTGTGGTATCTATAATCCATATGTTTCTATTGTCATTGAAATGATCCATGGTTTTTCACCTATAAAGAATAGCTTTCTGCCACCTTGCCGTCTTCCAGGGCATCTAAAATTTCATCAATGGCATTTTCTGTTTCCACATTGCCATACCAGATATTTTCAGGATAGATGACCATGACGGGGCCTTCGTCACACATTTTTAAACAGCAGGTGGAAGAGACAATGACCCCTTCCATGCCCCGATCAATGAGTTCATTTTCAATATAGGGCAAAAAATCCATTGAATTTTTGCGATGGCATTTGCCTTTTGCCTCGCCGGATGGTCTGAAACTTGCGCATACCAGAATATGGTGTTTTGGTTTTTCCATTTTATTTTTCTCCTGTTGTTTTATTAATGTTTTTTACATACAGCCCATGCCCGCACCACTGCATTCCTGGGAGCATTTGAACGGTTCTCTTATCAGCAGATGATTCATGTTCAGATTATTTCTTATGCCGTTCAACAGCTCATCGATCAGTCCATTGACCAGCATGACCTCTATCCCGTGTTCCCTGAGCACCCGCCTGGGTGAATCTCCTGCCCCGCTGACCAAAAGCGAATTGCAGTCTTTGATAACATCAGCAAGGGCATGCCATCGCAAATCCATGCCTCCGGACCCAGGCACGCTTCGTTTTTCCAAAAGAACAGGCTGATCTTTGCTGATATCGTAGATGTTCAGTTGAACCACTTCTCCCAGATGCTGGTTGACCAGCACCCCTTCCCGGGTGGCGACCGCAATGTGAGTGGAAGGGGTGTCGGGGAGAACGGTTTTGGTTTTGGGTATTTCTTTGATGGTGGCACACTCCTGAAGAGCATGCATTAGTGACACCGGTGTTTCTTCGTCGAGCATGCCCACGGCATCTGCTCTACAGCGTTTGCAATGCAGCATCTGGGGTATATGTTTTTTTGCTTCTTTCTGGAGTGCAGCAATCTGCTCTTTGGGCGGCTCCCCAAGATCTGAAAAATTAGACCCTTCATTGGGGTAATAGGGCATGCAATTGAACAGATCCACCTTTAGTTTGGCCATTTCCCTGGCAATGTCAGTGACATGATAATCATTAATACCCGGCAGCACGATGGTATTTACCTTTACAACAATGCCTCTTTGTTTAAGGCCTTTAATTGACTCCACCTGACGTTCGAAAAGGAGTTCTGCCCCTTTTTCAGGTGCGAGTGATTTTTTTCCATATCTTACCCAGGAATAAATGCCTTCTCCGATTTTGGGATCAACCGCATTGACGGTGATCGAGACATGGCTGACATTGAGCGTGGCAATATCATCCAGGTAATCGGGAAGATTCAAGCCATTACTGGCCAGACACAACAACATGTCAGGGTATTTTTCATTGACCAGTTTAAGGGTGGTCAAGGTTTCTTCTGGGTTTGCAAACGGATCCCCAGGCCCTGCGATACCCACAACAGAAATATTTTTTTTAGCTTCCATAACCCGGTCCAGATATATCATGGCCTGGGCAGGAGTCAGGATGCTTGAAGTCACACCCGGGCGGCTTTCATTGACACAGTCAAATTTTCGATTGCAAAAATTGCACTGGATATTGCATCTCGGAGCAACCGGAAGATGGACGCGACCATGGCTTTTACAGGCCTTTGGATTAAAACAGGGGTGATTTTCAATATTCATTTTTCTATCCTTCATTTTACATCAATTGTTTTTTTACATGTAAGCATAACCAATGTCTGACCTATCCTGACGCCGCTGTAGCAGGGTATTGATAATCGTGTCAAAAAGCTGCTGGGTACCTTTATAACCAATGTGGAGGATACGCGATCCGCCCACCCGGTCATGAATTGGAAAACCCACCCGCACCAGGGGGATATCCAAATGCCGGGCCATGGTATACCCTTTTGAATTTCCAATCGCAAAATCAGGGTTTAAGGTTTTTGCCTTTTCTTCCATCTGAGTAAAATCCATGCCCGCATGGATATGGACCTGTTTTTTAACGTTTTTTGGCAGGGTCTCATCCAGGGTTTTTTTCAACAGACCGGAGTTTCCGCCGGATGCACACAATACCGGAACCACTCCGATTTCTGCTAGGAATCCGGCAATGGCAGCCACAAAATCCTCTTCGCCGTACACAATGGCCCGTTTCTTTGACACGTATTTGTTTCCATCCACATATGAATCAATCAAGCGCCCTCGTTGACGTTTGTATTTTTCCGGGATCACATTCGATGTCAGGCGTTCCAGCAGAGAAAAGAACAAATCTGTGGCCTTAACACCAATGGGGATGCCCAAAGATTCAAACGGGATGTCAAAGGTATTTTTCAAATATGAACCTGCACTGATCAATCCGTTTTGAACGGATCGGCTCAAAATAGAACCAAACTCCATGGATCCCTTGGCAAGGTGCATACGTTCAATTGCTTTGATCGGTGTTCCGCCTTTTTGAATGGCCTGGTATTCCACCCAGGATGGACCTTCAAGTCGTTCTGAGTAATCGGGCAGTAAAACCATCTGGGTGTTCAGATCCTTAAAGATCTCTTTTAAATGCCTCAGATCCTCATTGGCCAGCATGCCCGGAAATAGATTTATTTTTTTCCGGGTCTTGGGTATGTAATTGATGGTTGTTTCTTTTGGATTGCAGCCTTCAACCACGGCTTTTACCGCCTGGTGAAACCCATCCACATGGGTGCCGGTGTAACTGGGAGTGGACACATGGATCAGACGGGTCTGGCCCATCTTGCAGTTCAGGCTGTTCAAAATCATGGGAATATCATCGCCAATGGTTTCAGACAGGCAGGTGCTGGCAATCCCGATCATTTCAGGGGTATATTGGCGGATGACATTTTCAATGGCCATTTTCAGGTTTTCACCACCACCAAAAATGGCAGATTCTTCGCTGAAATTGGACGAGGCAATGTCAACCGGTTCTTTAAAATGACTGATCAGATATCGTCTCATATATGTGGAACAACCCTGGGAGCCATGTAAAAGCGGGATAGTGCCTTCAATTCCATGGAAGACCAGTGCGGCACCTAAAGGTGTGCACATTTTACAGGCATTTCGGGTTGCAGTGTAGGGTTTCGTTTTTATCATTTTATTTTCCTTTTTTTACAGGGCCGTGTCAATGTCTTGGTGTTCGCGTCTGGGCACAAGGTCCCAGATGGGACTGGTAACAGTCTCGCTGACTTCCCGGGCAAAATTGACCATGCCGACAAAGCCTGCAAGGGGAATTTTTCTTTCATGGTTGTGGTCACAGAATCCAATACCCAGTTTATGGGCAATGGGTCTTTCCTTGACACCTCCGATGAACAGGTGGGCATCTTTTTCCATGACATATTTGGCCAGTTCTAACGGATTGGCATCATCCAGAATAATGGTTCCGGGGTTACACATGTCTTTTAATAATTTGTAATCATCTGTGTTGCCGGTCTGGGACCCCACCAGGACCACTTCCATACCCAGGTGTTTGAGCGCCTTGATCAGGGAAAACGCTTTGAATGCACCGCCAACATAGATGGCAACCCTTTTGCCTGCAAGTTCAGGTTTCAGCTCGGCAAGTTCAGGGATAACGGCTTTGACCTCTTTTTGAACCAATTGGATTGTGCATTCCATGATTTGAGGGTTGTCTTTAAAAAAGGCCGCCACATCATAGAGTGCTTCAGATGTATCTTCGATGCCAAAATACGAGACCCGGATATAGGGGATACCATATTCTTCTTCCATCTGTTTGGCCAGGTGAGCTAAAGACCCTGAACATTGAACTACATTCAGGCAGGCCTGGTGGGCTGACTGAAGGTCTTTCACCCGACCGTCACCGGTCATGACGGACAGGGTTTTTATGCCCATTTGTTCGTAGTATTCCTTGATCATCCAGGTTTCGCCGCCAATGTTGAATTCTCCTAGGATGTTGATACTCAAGGGAATGGTTTCTCTTAAGTTTTCAGTCTGGTTTTGTCTGCCCATGTCAATGAGCTTGAACAGGGCATCACAGGCTGCTTTGTATCCATCTTTTTTGGTTCCCTTGAACCCTTCGGAATGAACCGGCAGTACCGGGATGTCTGTTTTTTGGGCCACCTTGCGGCACACGGCTTCGACATCATCGCCAATAATACCGACAATACAGGTGGCATAGACAAAGGCTGCCTGGGGTTCATAGGTTTCAATCAGTTCTAAAAGGGCCTGTTCCAGTTTCTTTTCTCCGCCGAAAACCACATCGGTTTCAGACAGATCAGTTGAAAAGCTCATCCGGTGAAGCTCAGGTCCACTGGAAAGCGCCCCGCGAATGTCCCAGGTATAGGATGCACATCCAATGGGCCCATGGATCAGGTGAAGGGCATCTGCAACCGGATAGAGAACCACCCGGGAGCCGCAGAAGACACAGGCTCTCTGGCTGACCGAGCCTGCTATACTTTTTTTCTCGCATGAGATCTCAAAGGTATCTTCCCCTTTTTCAAAGATCTGTTTTTTTCTGTCTTCTAATACGGCGATTGGTTTCATTGTTAAAATCCTTTATCTTACTTATAGTACGAGTTCAAAACGTTCTTCAGGTGCATCTCTGTCCAGGCGATCCAAAAGTACATCCAGGATTTTTTCCAAAAGGCGCATCCCGCCTTTGTAACAAACCGACGGAAAATAGGAGTGACCCACCCTGTCGACAATGGGAAATCCGTAACGGACAAAGGGTATATCCTCATCCCGTGCAATGTATTTCCCGTAGGTGTTTGCTATCAGCAGGTCCACTGGTTCGTTTTTTATCCACTGGTGAAGCTGAAACATATCGCCTGCAGCCTTGACATTGACTTCATAGGGAAGATCTGTGGTCAGTTCTGCGATCCGTTTTTCAAAATTTTTGCCCGGTGTTCCTGTAACAATGTGAACAGGCATCATGTCAATATCTATTAGAAATTCCACCAGGGGGATCAGATGATCCGGGTCGCCGACAATTGCTACTTTTTTTCCGTAAAAATACTGATGCATGTCCGTGATGATATCTAAAAGCTGTCCTCTTTCTTCGGTAATGATATCAGGCACACTGACACCTGCCGCTATTCTTAAAGAATCAATAAACCTATCTGTGGCTGCAAGTCCTATGGGCAGGTCCTGGACCTGGCAGGGGACCCGCCATTTGGTGTCCAACGCCCTGGCAGCATCGGCAGAGGCAGTTTCACCCAGTGCAATGGTGCCAATGGAGTCACCAATGGAGATCAGTTCTTCTTTGGTAACACCGCCCTTGGGATACAGTTTATATTTCCCGGTCTGGGGGCCATTCAAGACACCGGAGGTATCCGGAAATACAATGGGGTTGATTCTCATCTTTTTTACCATTTCTTTGATCTCTGTCATGTCAGAGGGTTCCACATATCCGGGGATGATATTGAATTTCCCATTGGGTTTGCCCGTGGATTCAGCAAACTGCATGGCCATGGCTTTTGTCATATTGGAAAAGCCGGTGACATGGGAACCCACATAGCTTGGGGTGCTGGCATGAATAACGGTTTTCCCTTCGGGTACTTTGCCGTCTTGTAAGGCTTTGTTCTTAATCTGGTTAACATCATCACCAATGGTTTCAGAAAGGCAGGTGGTGTGCACCGCAATGATATCTGGATCATAGGTGGTAAAAATATTGTCAATGGCCTGTACCAGGTTGGCCTGCCCGCCAAAAACCGAAGATCCTTCCGTAAAAGAACTGGTGGCTGCCATAACCGGTTCTCTGTAATGACGGGTCAACGCACTTCTATGATAGGCACAGCACCCTTGAGAACCATGGGAATGGGGCAAGCAATTGTGGATTCCAAGGGAGGCATACATGGCGCCAACGGGCTGGCATGTCTTGGCCGGGTTGATGGTGAGGGCCTTTCTGGGCTTTATCTCTTTATTTGTATGTCTGAGAAGCATTTGTGTACATTTCCTGTATTAATGGTCATTTTTTTGGTTCATTTGACGGAAACAAAAGGATTTTGCCCTGTCTATTCCCATACATATTTGGCCGACAGTTCAGGGTTGGTTTGCCAGGGGGCTTCCAGGTAACCCCAGACCTTGGAGTTAACCATTCTGTCAATTTCTTTATAGAAATTGATGGCACCTTTAAAGCCGGCATATGGGCCACCTGAATCATAGGAGTGTAATTGTTTCATGGGAATGCCGCTTTTCTGAATGGCATATTTTTCCTTGATACCGGCGCAATAGATATCCGGCTTGTATATATCGAGCAACACCTCTGTTTCATACTGGCTGACATCGTCAATAATCAAGGAGTTCTCTTCCATATCCGGAATCATGCCTTTGTAATCTTTGAATTCAAACCCATTCTCTTCCAGAGCTTTCATTTCTTCATCGGTTTTTCTGGGGCTGAATTTTTTTTCATCTTTTTCAATATGAAGTTCTTCAATGTTTCGTGAATCTGCATCAATCTTAATATCTGGGATGACTTCTCGTCCTTCATAATCATCTCTATGGGCAAATTCATATCCGGCAGAAATTGTTTTCATCCCGATTTCTTTGAACAATTCCTGGTAGTGATGGGCCCTGGATCCACCAACAAAGAGCATGGCCAGTTTTCCCTCACACCGTTTTTTGACTTCTTGCCTGACTCGTTCAACCTCTGGCATCTCTTCTTCAATGGTCTTTTCAACCAATGCCAGCAGTTCAGGTTCTTCAAAATATTGAGCAATCTTGAGCAGGGACTTGGCCGTGGATTTGGCACCGATAAAATTGATTTTTATCCAGGGGATTCCGTATTTTATTTCCATCATATCCGCCACATAATTGATGGACCTGTGGCACATCACTGTGTTCAAGTCAGCTGTGTGGGAGTTTGCAAACTGGTCGTAGGTAGAATTCCCGCTGAATGTGGAGACAACACTGATATTGCATTTATCCAGGATTCGATCGATTTCAAATCCGTCACCACCAATATTGTATTCACCTAAAAGATTGATCTTATAGTCTGCCTCTATGATGGTGTCATCTTCGCCCACGATATGTTTAAAAACTCCGTTGTTTGCAATATGGTGCCCTGCAGACTGACTTACACCGCGATACCCCTCACAGGAAAACCCGAAAACATTGATTCCCAGTTTTTCTTTCATCTCTCTTGCCACGGCATGGACATCATCGCCGATCAGCCCCACAGGACATGTGGAAAAAATAGCGATGGCTTTGGGTTTGAAAATATCATAGGCTTCCTGTACTGCGGCCTTGAGCTTTTTTTCACCACCAAAAACAATGTCCTGGTCCTGCATGTCCGTTGAAAAGCAATAGGGCATGTAATTGTCATCCAGATCCGAGGCGGTGCGGGTTTGATTTCGCCGGGTCAACCAGGAATAAAATCCGCATCCAATGGGGCCGTGGGTGATATTCACAATATCCCGTGTGGGGCCCATGATAACTCCCTTGCAGCCAGCATAAGAACAGCCACGCTGGGTGATGAGGCCCGGAACGGTTCTGACATTGGCCCCCATGGTCGGGATTTTACCGTCTGCATCTTTTTTGTTGACCATGATCTGTTTGGATCGTTTGCGGGCAACCTTGGCTGGATAACGTGCTATCAGCTCTTTTTTGACTTCTTCTGGTCTTATTGTTCCCGGATCAAGAGATTTTGTTGAGCCGGGAGTATTTTTTTTGGCGTCTTTTGTGATAGCGCTCATTATTTTATTCCCATCTTTTGTTTAAATTAAAAATCATCCAGAACTTTGTCCCCGGACTCCCCGGTCCTGACACTCTGTGAATCCATGATCGGCATAACCCAGACCACACCATCACCTGATTTCCCGGTCTGGTTTGTTTCAATGATCGTGTTGACGGTTTTTTTTACCAGTTTATCGGGCACGACAATGGTAATGGTTCTTTTGGGAATCAGGCGCCCGGATTGCCCTAACTGGGAGATTGCCTCTTCATATCCTTGTTCGGCGCCCTTTAAAAGGGTCATGTCCACAAGGCCTTTTCCCCTGCCCAACGCTTCCGAGGCAGTCATGGAGGAGACACCTATTTCAATGAGCGCTTTTTTGGTCTTGTTGATCATATTGATACGAATAATGGCCATTATTTCTTTCATGGGCTCACCTCTTTGGCCACTTCATTGCCGGTCTCCAATACTCCGGAACTGATGGTGTAAATTTCTTCAACCGGGCTGATAAATATTTTACCGTCACCAAAGGCCCCGTCAATACCTGATTTTGCAGTTTTCATAATGATTTTAAGAATAAAATCCTTATCTTTCTCATCAACAACCGTGATGAGCATTTCTTTGGGGATTTGATCATAGGTGACTTCCCCGATTTTGATGCCGCGTTGTTTACCTCGTCCTGCAACGCTCATTCGGGTGATTGACGGGAATCCTGCATCCATAAGGGCGGCCATGACGTCATTGGTTTTTTCCGGTCTGATAATGGATCTGATCATTATTTTCATTTTATCGCTTCCTTTTTTTAAAATTCGATTAAGCGGCAACACCATGTTTGATTAACAAGGCTTCAAGTTCTTCAATGGTTATTGGGGTGGGCACAACAAACATTTTATTTTCGTCTATTTTTTTGGCCAAGGCCCGATATTCATCTGCCTGGGCATGTTCCGGCTCATACTCGATCACGGTCTTTCTATTAATCTCAGCCCTTTGTACGACATTTTCCCTGGGAATAAAGTGGATCATCTGGGTGCCAAGTTTTTCGGCAAGAACCTCGATCATCTCTTTTTCATAATCCACTGCCCTGGAGTTGCAGATAAGTCCGCCAAGGCGGATGCCGCCGGATTCTGCGAATTTTACGATTCCCTTGCAGATATTGTTGGCGGCATACATGGCCATCATCTCACCGGAGACAACGATATATATTTCCTGGGCCTTTCCTTCACGCATGGGCATGGCAAAACCACCACAAACCACATCCCCCAATACGTCATAAAACACATAGTCCAGCTCTTCATTATCATAGGCTCCCAATTGTTCCAGAAGGTTGATGGAGGTGATGATGCCCCGGCCGGCACATCCCACACCAGGTTCTGGACCACCGGATTCCGTACACATAGTTCCGCCGTATCCTTCTTTTAGAACGTCATCTAACAGGACGTCTTCACCCTCTTCTCTCAATGTGTCTAAAACCGTTTTCTGGGCCATTCCGCCAAGGAGGAGTCTTGTGGAATCCGCTTTTGGATCACACCCAACAACCATTATTTTTTTTCCTGCTTCAACCAATCCTGCAACTGTATTCTGTGTTGTTGTTGATTTTCCGATACCGCCTTTTCCGTAGATTGCTATTTTTCTCATTCTTCTTTTCCTTTAATAAAAATTAATTATTTCAGCCAAACTTCATCACTCATGGTGTATAAGTCTAATTGCAACCATCATTCCAAAACTAATTAAAATATTGATTTTTTTTATAATTACTTGATATCATGATCTAATAGACACTAAATCTACGATTATAATTCGCATTATCATGTAAGAATATTTTATGTATAATATTTAGTTACATTTATGTATTCAAAATAATTCAAAAGTGTAATTAAATTCCCGTTGCTAAACCAGGACACGCATTTTATTTCCAGATTAATTCTTGAAGGTTAAACTTTCGAAAGATTTATATGGATAATCATGAGAAAAAAAAGTCTGGTTTTGATTATCCATGTGGCGCAATTGCGAATATTACAGCATTGTAATATAGATTGTAGCAAACCTTATACCAAAAGGTACTTTTATATCCATCAAGTGCCAGCTATTGAACCGGCTCATAGGGAAGATAAAATTTCTTTAGAAAAAACCATAGCAATAATCCGTGTGGCTAATTTACCCGGGATCACCCTCTTTGGACCCAAGATTTTAGCGGTTGTCCTGAATCCCATTTTGGGATACATAAAACCTCTTGATAAAATATAATTAATTTTAAGGGAAGGTTGTCCATGACATCAAAAAAAACCATCATCGTCCCAAAGGAAAACGCTGTCTTCTGGATGGACAAAAATGGGATCTGGCACAATGAACACGGGAAATTTGAGCACCCGAAAATCATCCGCCATTTTAATCGATCCATCCAAAAAGATGATCAGGGATACTATCTTTCCCAGGCAAGTGATGGGGTTGAAGAAAAGGTCTATTTCCCCCATGAGGATAGCGTCTTGTTTGTGGTGGATATCTGCCTGGAAGATAAATTACAACTCACCTTGAACACTGCAAATACCATTTGCCTTGACCCGACACAATTGTTTACCCAAAATGATAATCTCTATGTGGAGACCCCTGGGCACTGTATCAAATTTTCCCAACATGCCCTGGTCAAGTTATCCAAACAAATGGAAGAAATAGATGGCCAGTTCTGTCTTGTGCTGAACCACACCTCCTATCTGATTGCGGAAAGGTAAAGGGGCGAATCCGTATCAACAGGATCTAAAAATAAGACTGTACGCCCATTGACAAAAAAAGAATGTGACCGATATTGATTGAATATCCGATAAACAACAGGGGAACTAGGGTGGTACCAAA